>JAAYOV010000078.1 GCA_012520095.1 Tissierellia bacterium
ATTCTCGCTCGACTTGCATGTGTTAGGCACGCCGCCAGCGTTCATCCTGAGCCAGGATCAAACTCTTCATTAACAGTTTAATTCTTCTCATCTTACGCTACTTCAGTTTTCAACGTTCATGCGCCGCACTTCGCGACAACTTCTATATCTTACATCATTTGGGCTTATATGTCAACCCACTCTCATGAAACCCCCAAAAGTGGGGCTCCTATAATATATCTCATATGATCTAAGCGGTCAAGGACTTTTTTCCGTTTTTTCCGCGCTCTCAAAATTAATTTTTCGAGATTTTGGATCTATGTGATAAATCATATCCTTTCTCTCGACAACGACACGCGTCCGGTCAAGAAGATCGCCATCTTCCAGGATTGAACGAAAGAGTTTGACATTGGGATTAATGGCGACGGGATTACCTACCCTTCGAAACATCGAGAGATCTCCTGACGTATCACCATAGGCATAACTGTTCTCCAGGTCGATCGAGTATTTCTCTACCAATTTATCCAGCGCCACCGACTTGTGGATATGGTCCCACATAGGCTGCACTTCTCCGGTAAAGCAGTTGTTTTTGACCTCATATTTACTGGCGCAATAATCCATCGCTTCGTATTTTTGTGCCATCCTTGAGATTAGAAAATCCGGACTCCCCGATATGAAGAAAATGCCGTGCCCGAGCGCCTGATGCCACTTAAGCTGATCGCGGGTAAATACATACGTCTTCTCCCAGTTCTGCGCAATGACCTGATCGGCAATAAAATCTATAACGGAGGTGTGAATGCCCTCCAGAGAGTCCCTGTATGCCGCTGATACTTCCAAAAGATATTCTTCATAGTCGCCCTTGCGTATCGCCCATTCCTGAAACGTGCTTCGGCCATGGGATATCCACACGCTCACATCCAGCACTTCATATTTGATCAGCTTCTTAAAATGTTCGATGAGAAGCGAGTTTCGAAACAAAGTGCCATCCACATCGAAAAAGGCTCCGATCATGAAAATCCTCCTCTATGGGCCAGCCCGGTGATATGTTCCACACCCATCTTCTTCGCTCTGGTAAATGACTTAAGATATCTCAAAATCTCCACCGGCAAAAGCGGATTGGAAAACATCGCCGTTCCGACGGCAATCGCTGAGCTTCCGGCAAGAAGAAACTCCACTGCATCATCGCCTGAAGAAATCCCTCCCATCCCCAAAATAGGAACTTCAACCGCCTGATATACATCATAAACCTTTTTTAGAGCTAGGGGTTTGATGGCGGGGCCACTCATTCCCGCGCCAACCAAATGAAAGACGGGCCTTCCGCTCTGCACATCAATTGCCATCCCCGAAAATGTATTGACCAAGCTGATGGCATCGGCCCCTTCCTCTTGGCAAATTCTTGCCATATCGGCGATACTGGTCACATTCGGAGAAAGCTTGACGATCAGACACTTTGTCACGACGCTGCGGACGGCACGCACGGCACGTCGCAACATCTCTTTGTCAGTCCCAAACACCATTCCGCCTTCTTTTACATTCGGGCACGATACATTGAGCTCAATTGCATCGACGTCCTCTCTATTTAATATAGAAGAAAGCTCTCTGTACTCTTCTATCGTGTTGCCGTTAATATTGGCAATGATCTTCGTATCATACCTCCTCAGAAAGGGGATCTCTTCTCGAATAAAATGCTCCACTCCCGGATTTTGAAGACCGATGCTGTTGAGAAGACCCATGGGCGTCTCATGGAGCCGGGGCGGAGGATTTCCCTTTCTGGGCTCAAGTGTGATTCCCTTTACGCTGACGGCGCCAAGTATAGATAGATCAAAAAACTGAGCAAACTCTCTTCCGCAGCCAAATGTTCCGGAAGCGACCGTGACCGGGTTTTTCAACTCAAGAGTCCCTATGGTTGTCCTTAAAAGCGTATTTACTCCCACGCCAACTCCTCTCCCCTAAAAACAGGACCGTCAGAGCAGACCTTCTTATACACTGTCCCTGAATTGTTTTTGACCGGCACCGCACAACCTATGCACGCGCCGATGCCGCATGCCATCTTTTCCTCGAGGCTGAGCTGGGATGGAACACCCGCTTCCATACACATGCTTCGGACTGCCTTCAGCATGGGCAGAGGACCGCAAGCAAAGACCTCCACTCCCTCTTGCAAAACCTCCTTCAACAGATCTGTCACAAAGCCCGGCTCCTTCGTCTCTCGGTGTATGCGCAAATTTGTCTTCTTAAATAATTTGGCAGGCTCACACTCATCGCGAAAGCCGAGCAGGCACAGATAATCGCGGCCTTGTGCATCCAGTTCTTGACTCAATCCAAGAAGTGGGGCAATGCCGACGCCGCCCCCGATGAGCAGCGCTTTATTCTGCCCGCTTGTATCAAACCCTTTTCCCAGAGGTCCCATGACGCTTAGGCAATCTCCCGGAGAGCTTTTGCGAAGTCGTTTTGTCATCTTGCCTACTTCCTTGATCAAGAGCAGAATCTCCCGTTGCGTCTGCGAGGCAACACTAAAGGGCCGACGAAGGAGGTCCGGGCTGTTTTGGTCCATGACGCTGACAAACTGTCCCGGAGAAAACACCATATTCTCAGGCCTTTCAAGGATTATTCGATAATATTCCTCCCCTAAATCACAAACCGACAAGATCTTACTTGTAACGCACTGCATTGATGGCCTCCTTCATCTCCAGCGCCGCTGCCCTGCTCGCTTCTTTCCAAGGAAGATGTGACTTCTTATAAGCATAGAGAATCCCCCTGGACGAATTGACGATCGCGCGACATCCGTCTTCTCCGAAGGCACCCTGCAGATCGCTCGCCATTCCTCCCTGTGCGCCATATCCCGGAATCAAAAACATTCTCTTCGGCATCCGCTTTCGGAGTTTTTTTAACTCTGCCGGGTGAGTAGCGCCCGCCACGGCGCCGAGCGTATTGAATTCATCCGGCTGCTCGACATAATCGAGAACTTCGACCATTTTTTCATACACCGGTTGGCCTTCGACCCTCAGATCCTGCAATTGAGACGAGGAAGGATTGGACGTTTTCACGAGCACAAAGACTCCTCCTTGTGTATTTCTTGCCGCCTCATAAAATGGAAAAATTCCGTCACTTCCAAGATATCCGTTGACCGTCAGCGCATCGCTGAAGAAATCACCCTCCCGGCTAAAAAAAGCCTTTGCATACGCCTCAGCTGTCGAACCGATATCCCCTCTCTTTGCATCCATTACAAGAAACAGCCCCGCATCACGAATAATGGAGCCGATCTCCTTCAGAGCGCGAAGCCCTCCGAGACCGTACTGCTCAAAAAAAGCGATCTGAGGTTTTATTGCCACAGCATGCGGAGCCACACTCTCAACGATTCCCTGAGAAAAAGTCACCAGTTTTTCTTCCACACTTTGAGCGCTGCATCGGATCTCATCCGGAAATGAATCAATCACCGGGTCGAGCCCGACACAGACACAGGTGTCTTTTTGTTTTATCAAATCAACGAGTGCTTTCATACACCCACCTCCCACTTACCATCGTGGCTATTACTTTTCCTCTCAACTTTACACCGTTTAAAGGTGTGTTCTTGCCCTTTGAAACGAGCTCTTCCCTCTGAAGAATCCACTCTTCATCCGGATCCAGAAGAACCAGGTCGGCAGGATAACCCTTTTCAATTTTTCCTTCTTTTAGACCCGCTACCTCAGCCGGTTTTTCACTCATAAGCCTCAGAAGTTTCGGGAGCTTCAATTCGCCCGTTTTAACCAAATATGTGTTCCCGAGCGCAAAGGCAAGCTCCAGCCCCGTGAAACCAAAGGAGGCCTCCCCCATAGGTAACCGCTTGCTCTCTTCATCATGCGGAGCGTGATCCGTTGCGATGATGTCAATCACTCCACTTCTCAGCCCTTCAATCAGAGCCGTGCGATCCTCTTGAGTTCGAATGGGGGGATTGACCTTGGCAAGAGTTCCCGCTTTGACAAGAATGTCTTCCGTCAAAGAAAAATGATGTGGACATACTTCTGCAGAGACGTTGAGGCCCTTCCTCTTTGCCTCTCTGATGAGATCGACGGATTCTTTTGTGCTGAGGTGGCAAAAATGAAGCTTTGCTCCCGGATACCGCTCGAAAAGAGCGAGATCCCTTTCAATCATCTTCCACTCCGACTCGGACGGGATACCATCGACACAAAAAGCTTCCGCATATTTCCCTCGATGGACAGAGCCGGTACTAAAATAGGACTTATCTTCTTCATGAACGGCTAGAAACCCACCCAGCGCACCGATGCGCTCGAGAGCTTCGATCATCTTATCTTCTGTTGCTATCGGCGCTCCGTCATCCGAGAAAAAGCGACATCCTTCTTGCGCCATTTCTTCTATATCTGAAAAAACTTCGCCGGCAATCGAACGTGTAACACTTCCATACAGGGTGACAGGGACAACAGAAGCCTTCGACAACTCTCGAATCATGAGATAATGCTCTTTTGAATCAGGGGAAGGAGATGTGTTGGGCATAGCAAATACATGCGTAAATCCTCCTACGGCAGCCGCTCTCCCCTCCGTTCGAAAGGTTCCTTTATGCTCTGCGCCGGGCTCACGCATATGTACATGCAAATCGATGAATCCCGGAGCGAGGACAAGGCCGTTTGCGTCATAGACATCGTCACCGGAAAGTTCCCTGCCCCAGCATTCAATATGACCGTCAGAAATTTTCACATCTGCAAAAATGAGATCTTCCACTTCCGGAAGCAGTATTCTCGCATTTTTAATGAGCATGAGATCCTCCTATGTAGTATTAGTCTATCAGAGCCTCGTCGCTTCGTCTTGTATTTTTTTGTTTACTCTGTTATTCTTTTAGCGGAAACCTTTAACCTGGACCCGGAGAGTGCAGAAAGGATTCGTACATTTTCTGCGCGGCAGATTTTTTTTTGCCCTTTAACCTTACTCTGTGAAGTAGAAAGGAAATTTATGCGCCACCTAATCCAACCCGAAGACCTGAGTAATCAGGAGTTTATGGACTTGATTGAAACGGCATCCCATATCCTTGCTCATCCCGAGTTGTATAAAGAACGAGCAAAAGGAAAAATACTTGCAAGCCTATTCTTTGAGCCCTCCACACGAACAAAGTTTAGTTTCGACGCGGCGATGCTTCGCTTAGGCGGAGAAGTCATCGGTTTTTCAGACAGTCAGAGCACCTCTTCACAAAAAGGAGAAAGTCTGGCTGATACGATCCGCATTATGAGCGGATTTGCCGACATCATCGCCATGCGTCATCCCTTAGAAGGGGCGAGTCTACTTGCTTCCAAGACTTCAAGAGTTCCGGTCATCAACGGCGGTGACGGCGGCCATCAGCATCCGACTCAAGCCTTGACGGATCTCTTCACCATCTATCATTACAAAAAGAAGCTCAGCGGACACAAGATCGCCCTGATCGGCGATCTCAGGTATGGCCGCACAGTCCACTCACTTATCAAAACGCTGGCGCGCTTTAAGGTGGATAGCTTCTATCTCGTTTCTCCCGAGGAACTCTCCATGCCCCGACACATACTCGATTGGATGCAGGCCAATTATCCCGACATCCATATTTATGTCCTCCATGACATGGAACCCGCCCTCAGGGACTGTGATATTTTGTATATGACTCGCATCCAAAAAGAGCGTTTCTTTAATGAGGCAGACTATCTCAAACTCAAAAACTCATATCTCCTCGACGCCGAAAAAATGCAGTTAGCAAAAAAGGACGCCATCTTGATGCACCCCCTGCCTAGGGTCAATGAGATTTCGATCGATCTCGACAATGACCCGCGATCGGTCTATTTTGAACAGGCAGCCATGGGAATGTATATTCGCATGGCACTCATACTAAAACTTTTGGAGGAGTGTGATGATTAATGTCTCAGGAATCGAAAACGGTATCGTGATCGATCATATTCCCGCAGGAAAAGGCTGGAAGATATTCCAAAAACTCAATCTCAATACTATCGAAACACCGGTCGTCCTCTTGATGGGCGTACGTTCCACTCGCATGGGACAAAAGGACATTATTAAAATCGAGGGGCGCTGGGATGTCGATCTCAAATTGCTCGCTCTCATCGACCCGGACATCACCACCTCCCGCATCGTCGACGGAAAAGTCGTTCTTAAGAAATCTATGGAAGTGCCGCAAAAAGTAAAAGGTCTTTTTGAGTGCGCCAACCCCCGCTGTGTGAGCCATATCGATCAGCAGGCAATACCGGAATTCACACTCGTGCGCAGCAACGGCGCTCTCCACTACCAATGCAATTACTGTGACGAGGTCACAAGATACAGTTTATAAACACATACTTGTCATACAGCTGCACCTTCTGAAAAGGATGTGCAGCTTTTTTGTCACCTCTGTTGCGACACAGTCAAGCAAAACGCTCCATAAATGAAAGAATAGCTTCATCATTTGTTTTCACGCCACTTTCCGAACACGATCACTAGTACTCCGCTCCCTCCGGCGACCGAATATCTGTTTTGCAATGGATGATCGTCTCGATACAGATCTCAAGACCTCGCACGATCTTCTCCAACTCAAGCGATGGCGCGCCCGGATTTTGCTGTAATTGAGCAGGAATAAACGGCACATGAATGAATCCGCCACGAATACCTTCCTTTGTCTGAAGGTGGTGCAGCAAGCCATACATAATATAATTGCAAACATAAGTCCCCGCAGTATTTGACAGCATGGCCGGCAATCCCGCTTTTCTCATTGCTAAAACCATAGCTTTTACAGGCAGTGTCGAGAAATAGGCCGTCTCGCCGTCTTCCGCTATAGGCTCATCTATGGGCTGCTGACCTGCATTGTCGGGAATCCTTGCATCCATTATGTTGATTGCCACTCGCTCGGGAGTCATCTCCGCCCTGCCTCCCGCCTGTCCGACACACAACACGGCATCGGGCATCAGTGAATCGATCGTTTTTTTGAGCACTTGGAGACTCTCTCCAAACACCGTGGGCAGAAGCAGTCTGTGAATTTGCACTTCTTGAATATGAGACGGCAGCATCTGCACAGCCAATTCGGACGGATTGATACGCTCCGAACCAAAAGCATCAAACGCAGTGACCAAAACAGATCGTCGATTCATTTTTCCTCCTAAAACTGTCGCACAAAAAAAGCAGGCATCGGCCTGCTTCTTCTTAGCGTTTTGAGAATTGTGGGGACTTGCGTGCTTTTTTCAGTCCGTATTTCTTTCGCTCTTTCATGCGGGAATCTCTGGTGAGATAACCCGCTTTTTTAAGTACCGGCTTTAATTCCTCATCACTTTTGACCAAAGCACGGCTGATTCCGTGGCGAATCGCTCCGGCCTGACCGGTGAAGCCGCCGCCTTTGACGTTCACAAGCACGTCATACAATCCGATTGTATTGGTCATCTCAAGGGGGCGCTTAATTTCCTGAATGAGTATTTCATATCCGAAGTACTTATCCACCGGGCGCTTGTTGACGACGATCTTTCCCGTTCCCGGAACGAGGCGAACGCGCGCAATGGACTTTTTTCTTCTACCTGTACCTTGATACTGGCTGGGCATTCTTCCTCCTATAAATCCAAGGTCTGGGGCTGCTGAGCAGCATGCGTGTGTTCAGGGCCTGCGAAGACGCGCAGTTTTTTAAGCATTGCACGTCCTAGAGAATTCTTTGGCATCATGCCTTTAACAGCAAGATACACGATCTTCTCAGGTTGGCGCTTCATCATCTCAGAAAAGTTTCTCTCTTTGAGTCCTCCAAGATATCCGCTATGCCATCGGTACATTTTATCTTGTTTTTTATTACCGGTGACATGAATTTTTTCGGCATTGATTACGATGACATAGTCACCCGTATCTACATGGGGGGTGTAGATCGGTTTATGCTTTCCTCGCAAAATGGACGCAATCTGGCTGGCCAGTCTGCCGAGCGTCTTGCCTTCGGCATCTACGACATACCACTGTCGTTGCACTTCCGCAGGCTTAGCTACAAATGTCTTCATGTGTCTAATTCCTCCCTGGTTGATTGGGGGCTGGGAAAATTGATTACCATCAGCCATTTTATCGATATAACGACTGAATGTCAAGATGTTTCTCAACATCATCACCTTCTAATGATGGTGAATGATCATATGGTTTTCGGCGCTGCGCGACAAGTATCATCAGATAATTGTGTCACGAGATATTGATCATGCATCACTTCTGCGTGTATCATAAATATATGCAAGGAGATATCATGAAAAGTATCATCATCATCGAAGACCATAGAGTGCTCAGAGATTCCCTCAGTCAAGTTCTCGAGGGTAAAGGGGATTTTTGTGTCATTGAGCAAAGTTCGCGCGCTTCTGATGCTCTTCATCTCTGCAGGCGATATCAACCCGACATTTTACTCATGGACATCATTACTGAAGACGGTGACGGTCTCGAAGAGGCGATCCGCATCAAAGAAATCATGCCTCAACAGCGCATTTATCTGCTAAGCGGCCTAAAGGAAGCCGATCGAGTGGAGAGAGCAAAGGAAGCCGGCATAGACGGCTACCTGTTGAAAGATCTGCCCGTCGCACAATTACTTGCCAAGCTCAGGCAACATGATACCGTTGTCTTCCCCATTCTGGAAAACACGCCTGACGAGCCCCCATTTGATCTGACACCGACAGAATTGGATATCCTTGAACTTCTTGCCATGGGCTACAATGTGGAATCTGTCGCCGAAAAACTCAGCTATTCTCCACACACAATAAAAAAATATATCAGCCGCGCCTTGGTAAAAAGCGGCTGTTCCAATCGAGCGATGCTTCTGGCTCAACTGACAAAATCCGGTCATATCAATCCATTGAAAAATCACCTGAACGAGTAAATGTGAGGCGAATGAGAAATCCCTCTTCCGGCAGGATCGCAAATGTTCCGCCGATGCGCTGGATTTTCTCCCGCATTCCCCGTATGCCCATCCCCTCTTCATAGTCAAGTTTATACGCCATTCCGTTATTGACGATCTCTATCATGATAAAATTCCCCTCTTCCTTCATCGCCATTTCCACATAATTGGCTCCTCCATGGCGCACCGCGTTAGTTGCAGCTTCCCGAAGGATGAGAAAGAGCGAATGCTTTTGAAGGAAACTGAGATCGGCTTTTCCGCTTATGACGAGTTCGACTCCGATACCGGCAAACGCGGTGATCAAATTGGAAAACGCCTCCTCTTCCTGCATCAGAGCCCGCCTTTCTAAACGGGTGAGCAGCGAATGGATCATGTTCACAAGCTCCTTCTTTCCGAGGATGCTTTCTTGTTTGGCGGCAAGTGTTTCCACCGCTATACCCACAATAGATAGCTCCTGCGCCAAGACATCGTGAATATGGCGCGCCATATTGGCCGCTTCCTGAGCCTGCATCGACTTGTCGATAGAGGTGAGCATCTCCTCTACGATCTCGTTGACAGCGGTGAGAAGTTCCGAGTTCTTCTGCGTCTCAGAGAGAAGCCTTTGATGCTCTGTCACTTCGGAAAAACTCCAGATATTTGTCTTTTCTCCAAACATCAGTGTCTCTTGGCGTTCCATCTGATACTGCCTTGCGTGAATATCGGTAATGAGTCCCTCCGACTCCGAATCGTCTTTTTGCCAGTCTCGACCGCGCAATTTCAGTTCCGGCGTCGTAGAAAAGATTTCTTCCATTTTTGCATTGGCAAATAATTCCGTCCCACTGTCGGAAACGACCCAAATGCCAAAAGGAGAGAGATGAAGCGCCTGAACCATGCTGTAATCCGTCTGACGCTCTCTAAGATACAAGCTCGATAGAATCAGATAATATGAAAAACCAAACAGCCACAAAAAAGCCTGTCCCGTCATCATAGCGGCATATCCTCGAGCTGTGGCCAGTGATTGAAACGGAGGCAGCAACAACACCATCATCGCCACTCTTGCAAAGAGCATCATCGTCGTAAAATCCCATAAAACGCCTTTTTCTGCCGATCGGGCGTAAAACATTAAAAGATGCGTAAGGATAGGAAAAACCAGCCATCCTGTCCAATAGGTTCTCCACGGGGGGACATGTCCTGCCTCAATATACAGATAAGATAAGAGCAACTGAATGCTAAAGATAAACGCGGTTAAAGCATTTGCGACAAAATAACATTTCCATATTAAGTTGAACCGCCCTTGCCATCTGAAGCCCATGAGAAATATTGTAAAAATACTCATAGGCAGGCAGAGGAGATAAATAAATAACCAGAGAAGATAGAGGCCGCCGCCCAGTGGTTCAGCCATGATAGCCCTCCAGTCTGACCACAAGGCTTACCTCTTCTTCATCCTCTTTAATACTCCGGTCATATGAGGTAAAACACTCAAGTCTCTCTATCAACTCAGTTGCCTGATCACAGCTTAAAGTCAAGGAAAGCTTTCCATCTTTTTGCATCACCCCGTAAACCCAAAGATCCAGCCCGGAAGTTTCTTTGGAAAGGCGAAGGAAAAAATGGAGAGTGGAGAGCGCCAAGGAATACTCCATCGCTCCCTCAAAGGAAAACTCAAGATGAGAGTGATGATTGGACATTTGCAGAATTTCTTCACACCATTGAGCGATGACCGAAGGATCGAGCTCCGTATTTTGAAACTCGGCGACAGCCAAGTTGCTTCGCCTCCTGATGTAAGCACACAGGAGTTTTATTTCTTCTACTTGCGACCGGGTGATGTTTTCTTCATCCAGTTCTGCTATTCTCGATTCCAACTCTCTTAGCCATTTCGAAATAGATTCTTCAATGCTCGACAAAATACGAAGTCTCGTTTGAAACTGTTCCAACTCCCGATTAAGAGACCCTCTTTGCAAAAGAAGGTTTTTTTTCATGTGTAATTCTTCCAACTGTTGATCGCGCTGTCTCAAGACATTCATCCTATCTTTGATGTCTTCAATAAAAACAAGGTAGCCTCCGTGAAGATCATAACTTCTCCATCGATACTCTTCGCCAATCAACTGCCATCGATTCCCGGAAGCCCTTTTGATTTGCTCTTCCTGCAATTCTTCGAGAACATGCAAGTTTTTCTTGGCCCCCGAGCTCAAATAGCTCAATTTACCGGAGTCTCCGAGAATAAAAGCCACTCTATCCATGCTTTTGAATATTAAAGCGCTCAGCGTATTTGTCACCATTGGAGCCGTTCGAAAGGAAGTCTCCCAAAGAAAAAGAAACGAAAACAAAAACAACGCATCAAAGAGCTGCCGTATGTGAATGTGCTCCCATTGCATTCTCGCAATCATCAGGGCCGTCATCACAATCGGGATAAGGAAAGAGTAAATTTGCCTCGACCGTTTTCTCATACGCGTCATATTCAAAATATTGATCGAGCCGGCAAACAGCTTGCCGGTGTTTATCAGGACAATGAATTGAATAACAACATCCGAAAACAAACGATTGTCAATAAAACTATTAAAGAATCCATAACGGGAAGAAATCGTCAAAACAACTAGAATCGCGAAATCAAAAAGAAGCAGAAATGCCACAATAGTGCGAAACCACTCAGATGTCACATTCATCTGGATACTCATTAAAAACCACGAAGAAAACAGAAGATGAAACATAGAGATGCGTATGAGCATGAATATATTCAATGTATTAAGTTCAAAACCGATCATCGTGATCACTGACGTAAGGAGCCAGGCAATCATGGCAACGGTGCTCAAGCCCATAAAAAACCGCTCGCTGCGGCTTTGCATTCGAATCAAAAGGGAGCCCGTCCACACAGAAACCAGACATAGGGCGACGATCATGCCAAAGCCATATATCTGCAGAGACAGTATATCCTGTTGCCAAAATGACAGGTGAGCAATCATATCTACTCCCGGCTACAGTATACTTGATTCACCGCCTGAAAACAAAATTCATGCAAACGGGTCAAATCGATAATATACATCCATAAGATACAAGGCGTGGGCAGGCGCGCACAATCGAGTCTTCTCTCTGGAGCCGGAAGCGAGAATTTGAGGCGTTTCTTCCGGATCGATTTTACCCCGGCCAACATGAAGAAGATATTGGACGATCACCCTTGCCATCCGATACAAAAATCCGTCGCCATACAGATCAAAGAAGATCCTCTCCTTGCGTTGGCTCACTTCAATCGCCCACAAATCTCTTCGTGTATCTCTCTCCCCCCTTCTTCGGTTTGAAAAAGCGCGAAAATCATGAACTCCAATGAGAAATGCGGCAGCTCTCAGGATGCGCTCCATATCCGGCATAACTTTTAGATAGTGAACGTAGGGACGCTCAAACAGATGATCTTCAAGAGAGCAGATATAGCGGTAATGCTTTCCGATTGCATCAAAGCGCGGATGAAAATCTTCTGAACATCGACAAAGCTGAACCAGCTTGATGTCTCTTGGAAGCATCCTGCGCAGCGCTCGAGTCAAATCTTCCTCTTTGATGAATATAGCAGGGCAAAAAGTGGCCACTTGATTAAGAGCATGAACGCCTGTGTCGGTTCTCCCGCTGGCGTGTAGAGCGACCTCCTCTTGAAAAATAATGCTCAAGACTTTTTCAATCTCGCCCTGCACCGTTCTGTCGTCCGGCTGCCTTTGAAATCCCGAAAAATCTCTGCCATCGTAGGCAAATTTAATGGCGTATTTCATATGATACCCAATACATAAACGCCGGCTGTCAAGAAAGCGAGTGTTAAAAAGGCTAAGAAATCTCTTGAAGAGTATCGAAGCTCGTGGAGCCTCGTCCTCCCCCTCCCTCCTCGATAGCAGCGGGCTTCCATGGCATTTGCCAAGTCATCGGCGCGCTTAAAAGAAGCGATAAAAAGAGGAACTAGAAGCGGCACAAGAGCTCGTGCTCGCTGAAGTAATCTTCCGGACTCAAAGTCCGCCCCCCTGGCCATCTGCGCCTTCATGATTTTATCGGTTTCTTCAAGAAGCGTGGGAATAAACCGCAGAGCGATCGACATCATCATCGCGACTTCATGTGCCGGAAAGCCGACTCTTTTTAAAGGTGAGAACAGTCTCTCAATTCCGTCAGTCAATTGTATCGGAGAAGATGTCAGCGTCATCAGACTCGTCCCCATGATGAGAAGAACCAGCCTCATCATCATCGTAAAAGCCAGTCTCAATCCCTCATGCGTGATGCGGATGCGCCATAGCCGGAAAATCGGTGTTCCCGGTGTAAAGAATAGATTTATGGCAAAGGCAAACATGAGGATGAACACGATGGAGCGAAGGCCTCGTATGATAAAGCGAAGAGGTACCTTGCTCAAAAAAACATTCAGCAGCACAAACAACCCCAAAAGAAGGTATTGGGGCGAGGTTTTCACCATAAATATGACGATAATAAACAAAAATGTTCCGATCAGCTTCGTCCGAGGGTCTAGGCGATGCAAAATCGAATTTCCCGGATAATATTGACCTACCGTAATATCTCTAAGCATGACCTGCCGCCTTTAATATTGCCTTTGCCGCCTCCTGCACAGAAGAATAATTTCTCACAAACGGTTTGCCGGCCTGTCTCAGTTCATGCATCACACGACTGATGACCGGCACATCCATCCCATTTTCCTCCATAAAAGCGACATCTTCAAACGCTTCTTCAACACGCTTGTCCAATTGAAGCTCTCCGTCTTTTAGGAGAAGCACGCGTTCGCAAAGGAATGCAATCTCTTCCATAGAGTGAGAGATCACAATGAGTGTAATCTTTTGTTCTCGATGAAGAGAGCGAAGTGTCTCCATGAGCTGTCTCCTTCCGAGCGGATCAAGCCCTGCTGTCGGCTCATCGAGCATCAACACCTTGGGATCCATTGCGAGAACGCCCGCGATGGCTACACGCCTCTTCTGTCCGCCGCTGATCTCAAAAGGCGATCGGTCGTGCAAAGAGGCATAGTCAAGTCCCATTCTTTCCATGGCGTTTTGAACACGCTTGTCCACTTCTTCCGGAGGAAGGCCCAGGTTTGTAGGCCCGAAGGCAATATCTTTTTCTACCGTCTCCTCAAAGAGCTGATATTCAGGATACTGAAAGACCAGCCCTACCCTCTTTCGCAATTCAGAGAGATTTTGCTTCTCTCTACTAATGTGGATCCCCTCTACCTCAAGTTCGCCTTCTGTAGGCCTCAATAGTCCGTTGATATGCTGAAGAAGGGTGGATTTCCCACTCCCTGTGGGCCCGATAATGCCCACCGCTTCTCCGTCTTCAATATGCAGAGAGAGATTCTTTAGAGCAAACGTGGCAAAAGTCGTTCCCGGGTTGTATTCATGAGAGACTTTTTTTAGAGTAATCGACATAATTCAGTCACCAATTGATCTCGTTCAAGTATATCTGTAGTGAGATTCATCCCGGCACTTCGGAGGGTGTTCGCCAGGTCAATCACTTCCGGAAATTCCATTTGATAGCTGTGCAACTCCTCCGTTCGAGAGAAAATCTCCTTCGGGGAGCCGTCCATCACAATCTTGCCATCATCCATGACGAGAACACGATCGGCAAAAACCGCTTCTTCCATGAAGTGAGTGATGAGCAAGATCGTCATGTCTTTTTTCTTGAGAGCTTTTATGGTTTCGAGCACCTCTTTTCTTCCCTGCGGATCAAGCATGGCCGTTGATTCATCGAAGACGATCATCCGAGGCTCCATTGCAAGAACGCCTGCTATGGCAATGCGCTGCTTCTGGCCTCCCGAGAGCATATGAGGAGGATGCTTCCTGTAGGAGCTCATCCCCACCTGTTCAAGCGATTTTGTAATGCGCTCCTCGATCTGTTCCGGCTCGACGCCGAGATTCTCGGGTCCAAAGGCAACTTCTTCCTCTACAACCGTCGAAACAAGTTGATTGTCGGGGTTTTGAAATACCATGCCTACTTTTTTGCGAATCTCCCAGATATTATCTTCTTCTTTCGTATTCATATTGTCGACCCACACATCACCATGCGTTGGAATCAGCAAGGCATTGAGCAACCTGGCCAAGGTCGACTTTCCCGAACCGTTATGCCCAATGAGCACGACAAAACTCCCCTCCTCGATATGCAGCGTCACATCATCTACGGCGGGGAAGTCATCGTCCATGTATGTGAAGGTGACATTCTCCAAGCGGATCATTGTTCCTCCATGGGAAAAAAGGGACATATGCCCCTTTAAACCAGTTCTATCTTTACCATCATCGTAGCATCGCCGCGGCGGGGTCCCAATTTATAAATTCGGGAATATCCTCCGTTTCTTTCGGCGTATCGAGGCCCGAGCTCATCGAAGAGGCGCTGTACAACCACCTTGTCCGTAAGGTAGGCGGCTGCTTGCCGCCTGGCGTGCAGATCTCCTCGCTTAGCGAGTGTAATCATGCGATCCACTGAGCGTTTGAGCTCTTTTGCCTTTGCCTCTGTCGTGGTAATCGTCTCGTGACGCAGAAGATCCGTCGTCATATTTCTGAGCATCATAATGCGATGAGACGTATATCTGTTTAGTTTTCTATATCTGGTCATGGTTCCTCACTATTCTTCAGTGGATCTGAGAGAGAAATTCATTTCCGCAAGTTTCTCCTTGATCTCCGCCAGCGACTTCTTGCCGAGATTTCGCACTTTCATGAGATCATCTTCCGTCTTGCTGATCAACTCTTCAATCGTGTTGATCCCGGCGCGTTTGAGGCAGTTGCGGCTTCGCTGTGTCAATTCGAGCTCTTCCACTGTCATTTCCATCGCGCGTTCTTTTGTCTCCAGTTCGCGCTCATATAAAATCTCCATATGCTCGACACTGTCGGTGAGCTGGATGTACAGATCAAGATGATCATTGAGCACCTTCGCCGCCATGCTGATGGCTTCTTCCGGGCGGATACTTCCATCGGTCCAGACTTCGTGAATCAGGCGATCATAGTTGGAAGATTTGCCTACACGTGTCGGTTCGACGGTAAAGTTTGCGCGGATGACAGGCGTGAAAACAGAGTCGATAGCAATGACAGAAAGCGTGTCTTCAATTTCGAGCTTGTTTTCTTCAGCCGAAACGTATCCTCTGCCTCTGGTCAAGCACATCTCCATATAAAATGGCTTGTTCTCTGTCAGAGAGGCAATGTAAAGATCGGGATTGATAATCTCGACATCAGCATCGGCGATGATATCTCCGGCTGTGATGATTTGAGCTTTATTGACATCTATTCGCAGAATTTTTTCCACGTCCTCTGATAGGATATTGGCGACGAGACCTTTGATATTGAGAATGATTTCTACCACATCCTCCCGAACTCCGTCGATAGTGGAAAATTCATGGAGGACATCGTCAAATTTGACCCATTTGACGGCACATCCCGGAAGAGATGACAACATGATTCGGCGCAAGCTGTTGCCAAGCGTCATTCCGTAGCCTCTTTCGAGGGGTTCTACCGTCAGTTTGAGATAGTTGTTTCTCTCGTCAAATTCGGAAAAAGTCAGATCGGGTTTTTCGATTCCCAGCATGTTTGACCCTCCTTCTTCTGGCTTATCGCGAATAGAGCTCTGTAATCAGGTGCTCGGAAATGGGCAGATCGATATCTTCACGATTGGGTAATCTGACAACTTTGCCGCTGAAATTATCCCAATCCATCTCCAACCAAGCAGGTGTATTCTGAGATTTCTCCTGTAAAGCTTTAAATTTCTCGCTCTTTCGGGAAGTCTCTTTAAGGGAGATGACGTCTCCTTCTTTTATCTTAATTGATGCAATGTCGGCTTTTCTCCCGTTAAGGCGGAAATGACCATGATTGACCAGCTGTCTGGCTTCTTTTCGAGAATTGGCCATTCCCAACCGGAAAACAGTATTGTCAAGGCGCATCTCTAGTGCCTGCAGGAGGTTTTCGCCTGCGATGCCCTCTTGGCGGGCGGCACGTCGGAATGTGTCTTTAAACTGTTTTTCCTGGAGTCCGTAGAATCGCTTCACTTTTTGTTTTTCACGCAGCTGGATTCCATAGTTGGAAACCTTTCCGCGTCGCCCATCGCCATGCTGGCCTGGAACTTTGTTGCGACGGTTCATTGCACATTTATCCGAATAGCAGCGATCCCCTTTGAGGAACAGCTTGATGCCTTCTCGTCGGCACAATCGGCAGGAAGGTCCTGTATATCTTGCCATATTATCTCCTATACTCTTCTTCGTTTGGGGGGGCGACATCCATTATGCGGGATGGGTGTGACATCGGTGATGCTGTAAATATCCAGCCCAGCAGCTTGCAGTGCGCGGATTGCCGCTTCTCTGCCGCTTCCGGGTCCCTTGACATAAACTTGCACAGAGCGCAGGCCATGCTCCATAGCGGCTTTGGCAGCCGCTTCAGCTGCCATCTGTGCAGCAAAGGGTGTGGACTTCTTGCTGCCCTTAAATCCCAAACTGCCGGCAGACGACCACGAGAGAGCGTTTCCTGAAAGATCCGTCAGGGTGACAATGGTGTTGTTGAATGTTGACTGGATATGCGCTTGCCCGCGCTCGACATTTTTTCGCTCTCGGCGTTTTCTGCGGACAGGTCTTCCTTTCGCTCTTCCGGGCGATTTCCTTGTTGCCATTGTTCCCTCCTACTTCTTCTTCTTCGCCATGGTCTTCTTGGGACCTTTGCGTGTTCGTGCATTCGTCTTAGTTCTCTGTCCGCGAACGGGCAGTCCTCGTCGGTGACGGATTCCTCTCTGGCAACCGATCTCCTGGAGGCGTTTGATGTTCATGGAGACTTCTCTGCGAAGATCTCCTTCTACGCTCAGTTCACTTTCGATGATCCTGCGCAGTTTGCTGATCTCGTCTTCTGTAAGGTCTTTAATTCGGGTGTCCGGTGAGACCTCTGAATCCGCGAGGATTCTTTTCGAAGTGGTCAATCCGATCCCGTAGATATAGGTGAGAGCAATTTCCACGCGCTTATCTCGGGGCAAATCTACACCAGCAATTCTCGCCATAAATACATTTCCTCTCTAAGGCCTAGCCTTGTCTTTGTTTATGCTTGGGGTTCTCACAGATAACCATGACACGCCCCTTGCGTTTAATTACTTTGCATTTTTCACAAATAGGTTTTACAGACGGTCTTACTTTCATTTCCTAACCTTTCCCTCGCCATGTGATACGACCCTTTGTCAGGTCGTAGGGTGAGAGTTCAATGGTCACATTGTCTCCGGGCATGATCCGGATATAGTTCAGGCGCAGTTTGCCGGAAAGATGAGCCATGACAGTATGTCCATTTTCCAGCTGTACTTTAAACCTGGCGTTTGGGAGCGCATCGGTGACGACTCCCTTTACTTCTATGCTTCCTTTTGCCAAACTCCATCCTCCTAACGGTCTCGAGCAAGAGCTTTTCGGAGCTCTTCATTCTTAGGCTGTCCTCCTTGAAGGAGGATCTTCCGGACATCTTCAAGAATTTCTCGTGTCACACAGACATGGCGAACTTTCTTCTTTTTAGGCTTCTCTACCTTCCGAAGATCGCCGTCAGCATAGAGAATGTATTGATCGTCTACAATCTGCAGCAATACAAATCTTCTGCCTTTGTCCCTTCCTGAACGGCTGATGAGCACCGTTCCAAGGAGAAGTCCCTGCGTATTATTCATTGTCGGCCTCATCAGACATGGTCAACACGAGCGGTTCGCCAGCTGTAATCAGTACCGTGTTTTCATAGTGAGCGGCTAACTGTCCGTCTACGGTCTTGACAGTCCAGCCATCTTCTAAAATGTGGACGTCGGCACTTCCCAGTGTAATCATAGGCTCAATGGCCAATGTCATGCCTGAGCGAAGCCTCGGTCCTCTTCCGGGTTTTCCGAAATTGGGGATGGCCGGATCTTCATGAAGATCGCGTCCGACTCCGTGGCCGGTAAATGTCTCGACGACTCCGTAACCTTCCCGGCGAACTCTCATTTCTACAGCGTGTGAGATGTCTCCGATCCGATACCCTTCTTTGCAAAAAGCAAGGGCGGCAAAAAAGCTTTCTCTTGCTGTATCCATCAGATGCTTTGCCTGTGTAGAAAGATGAATGCCAAATGTCCTTGCGGCATCGACATGCATGCCTTCGTAATACACCCCAATATCTATGCTCACAAGATCACCATCTGAGAGGATCTCCGTTTCCGAAGGAATTCCGTGAATGAGCGTGTCATTGACGGAGATGCAGCTGGCAGCCGGAAAACCGCCATATCCCAAGAAAGAAGGGACTGCACCGTGGTTTTCAATCGTCTTGTGGATGATGTGATCCAGTTTGGCAGTTGTAACTCCGCTCTTGATAAACGGAGTGACGGCTTGAAACGCCTTGACAAGGATCGCCGACGCTTTTTGCATGATGGCGATCTCTGCAGGACTCTTAATAGTGATCATCCTTGATCCAGTTCCGAGATAACGGCATCAAAGACATCGTCCGGAGTTCCCGAGGCGTCGATATGAAGAAGCAGCCCGGCCAGTTCATAGAACTCGACCAACGGAGCGGTCTGCTCCTCGAAGATTTCAAGTCTCCTTTTGACTGTTTCCTCCTTGTCGTCTGATCGCTGAATCAGTTGGGCTCCGTCTCGATCACAGACTCCTTCTACTTTCGGCGCAAATCCGAAAATATTGTAGACAGTTGAGCAGATCGGGCATATTCTTCTGCCGGTCGCGCGACGGATAAGAACATCGTCGTCTGTGTGCAGATAGATGACCTTATCGAGAGTCACTCCCTTTTCAAGGAGAAAATCATCAAGCGCTTCTGCCTGGACAGGGTTTCGCGGATACCCGTCGAAAAGGAATCCTTTTTCAATATCGGTGGACTCAAGTGTGTCATTGACCAAATCGATGATCAGATCATCCGGAACTAACTCACCTCGATCCATGTATCCTTGAGCGCGCTGTCCAAGGACCGTAGCGTCGGCAACATGCTTCCTTAAGATATCCCCCGAGGATACATGTGCAATATCGTAATGGGCTTCTATTTTTCTTGCCTGTGTCCCTTTTCCCGCATTGGGCGGGCCTATTAACACCAATCTCATACTCTACCTCAGGAATCCCTTGTAATGGCGCATGACCATCTGAGCTTCAACCTGCTTCATCGTCTCAAGCGCAACGCCTACGAGAATCAGAAGGGAGGTTCCGCCAAAGCGAATGCCCAGGGATGAGAGGGCGAAGACAATATTGGGGATACTGGCAATAATCGCCAAGAAAATCGCTCCCACAATTGTCAGTCGATTTAATGTCCTTGTGATATAGGTCTCTGTCGGTTTTCCGGGACGAATTCCCGGGATGAAACCGCCGCTCTTCTTGATGTTTTCTGCAATCTCTTCCGGATTAAATGTCACCGAAGTATAGAAGTAGGTGAAGAAAACAATGAGCAGAATATAGAGGACATTGTAGAGGACGCTGCTGGACTTAAAATGCATATCCATCCAGTTTGCATAGCCGCTTCCGGGGAAGAATGAAGCAATCGTAATCGGAAGCATCAAGATGCTCATGGCAAAGATGACGGGAATAACGCCGGTCTGATTGACCTTGAGCGGAATGTGCGAAGAATGTCCTCCATACATTTTTCTTCCCACGACTCGCTTCGAGTATTGAACCGGTATCTTGCGGCTTCCCTCTTGAATAAGGACAACTCCCATGATAATCAGCACCGCTACCACGAGGAAGACAAGCAGGCTTAGAATATTGACCTGTCCGGCCATAATTCTCAGCACCATTGCATACGCACTCATCGGAAGCTGTGCCACGATGCCTGCAAAAATAAACAGAGAGATGCCGTTTCCGATGCCATGCTCGTTGATTTTTTCGCCGAGATACATCAGGAACGCGGTTCCCGCCGTCAGCGAGAGCACGGCAATAGCGACGCTGAAAAAGTTGAATTCATAGAATGCGGATCGGAACCACGTGAGACTTAGGGCCGTTGATTGCAGAAGAGCCAGCACGACCGTCAAGTAACGCGAGTACTGAGCAATCTTTCGACGTCCGGCCTCTCCTTCACGAGACAGAGCCTCAAGACTTGGTATCGCAATCTGCAACAGCTGCATGACAATGCTGGAAGTAATGTATGGACTGATGCCCAATCCAAACATCGTAAATCGCTCAAAGGCACCGCCGCTCATCAGGCTAAAGAAGCCCAACAAGCCTTCACGGGCTCCCCCTGCCATCATCAAAAGCTTCTCCTGCGATACGACGGGTACCGGCAAGTTGGCTCCTATCCTAAAAATGACAAGCATGAGCAGTGTAAATATGATCTTTCGTCGCAAGTCCGGAATTTTCCAGGCTTTTTTGAGAATATCTAACATCAGATCACCTCAGCTTTTCCACCGGCCTTTTCTATCTTCTCCAGAGCACTTTTCGAAAACTTATGCGCTCTGATCGTCATGGGGCGTTCAAGTTCGCCATTTCCGAGGACCTTGACGCCGTCAAAAAGTTTATTGATGACTCGTCTTTCCAAAAGGAGTTGCGGAGTAATCACGTCTTCTTCAAGGGCGTTGAGACGATCCAAATTGACGATCGCATAAACTGTCTCAAAGCGCTTATTGCTAAAACCGCGTTTAGGAAGACGTCGATAGATTGGAAGCTGTCCGCCTTCAAATCCAATGCGAACTCCGCCGCCCGAGCGTGATTTTTGTCCACCCTCTCCGCGTCCGGCAGTTTTTCCCAGGCCGCTTGCCTGGCCGCGTCCAACGCGCTTGCCTTTCTTTTTAGCCCCTTCGCGGAGCTTCAACTCATGTAATTTCATCCTATTCCTCCTCAATCACTTTGACGAGGTGATCGGCGCGGCGAATCATCCCACGGATTTCCGGGATGTCATCGCGCTCGACAATCTGACCGATTTTTTTCAAGCCGAGGGACTCCACGTTCTTGCGGTGAACCGGCTTGACACCGATGAGGGAATGGACGAGCTGAATCTTAATTTTCTTCAACTGCGGGCTCCTTTCCCAGAATCTGCGCCGGTGTACGTCCGCGCAGACGAGAGACTTTTTTCATGGTCTGCATATTCAGCAGTCCCTGTAAAGTTGCATCTACCATATTTTTAGGATTCGTACTTCCGAGACATTTGGCTCGCACATCCTGGTATCCGGCCAGCTGTAAAATGGCTCGAATAGGACCGCCGGCAATGATTCCGGTTCCTTCCGGGGCGGGCATGATCAACACTCTTCCGGCACCACTTCGTCCCTGAACGACATGTGGAACGGTCGTGCCTCGAATGGGTACACGTACGAGTTTTTTCTTTGCATCAGCCACAGCTTTTCGAATCGCTGCGGGTACTTCAAGAGCTTTCCCCGTACCGACGCCAACGCGTCCCTTGCCATCACCTACGACTACCAGTGCGGAAAAGCGGAAATTTCTTCCACCCTTTACGACTTTTGTAACGCGGTTGATGTGCACGACCTGCTCTTCATATTCCTGACGGGGTGCTTCGTATCGTTTTTCTCGCATGGATCCTCCTAAAACTGCAGTCCGCCGGAGCGGGCAGCTTCTGCCAATTCTTTGACTCTGCCGTGATACAGATATCCACCACGATCAAAGACAACTTCTTTTATGCCTTTTTCCTGTGCTTTTGCGGCGATCAACTCTCCGACAACTTTGGCCGCTTCCTTATTTGCGCCTGATTCCAACTCAAGGCTTGAAGCACTGGCAATCGTGACGCCGCTGACATCATCAATGATCTGAGCATAGATATTCTTATTGCTTCGAAATACGCAGAGTCTTGGGCGTTCGGCAGTTCCGGAGATCTTGTGGCGAACTCGCCTATGGCGGCGAAGTCTGGCTTTATTTCTATTAACTGGCTTGACCATAATTCCTCCTACCTACCGGCCTTTCCTTCTTTTCGACGAACCTTTTCACCGAAGTAACGGATTCCCTTTCCTTTATAGGGTTCAGGCTCTCTCCAAGCGCGGATCTTGGCAGCATAATTTCCGACCTGTTGTTTGTCTATGCCCTTGACGATGATCTCCGTCTGCGTGGGCACTTCGACGGTGATTCCTTCCGGGTCTTCCATCACTACCGGATGAGAAAATCCAAGCTGCAAGTTCAGTTTTTTTCCTTCTTTTGTTGCGCGATATCCGACACCGACGATCTGTAGTTTTTTCTCATAGCCTTCGGTGACACCGACGACCATGTTTTGGATCAGCGATCGATAGAGGCCATGAAGACTTCTGTTTCGCTTAAGATCGTTCGGGCGAGATACGTGAAGCTCATTTCCTTTTACTTCGAACTTCAGAGCGCTGTCTACTTCCTGTGCCAGGGTTCCTTTAGGACCTTTGACGGTGACGATGCAATCGTTTATGTCAATTGTGACGCCATCAGGTATCTGGACAGGCAATTTACCAATTCGTGACATATTTCCTCCTTACCAGATGTAGCAGATGACTTCACCGCCCACACCCAAGGCACGGGCTTCTTTGTCAGTGACGATTCCCTTCGACGTGGAGATCAGGGCGACACCCAGACCGCCAAGCACACTCGGAACTTCAGTATTCTTTGCATAGATGCGCAACCCCGGTTTTGAGATGCGCTTTAATCCTTTGATCACCCTCTCGTTGTCTTTTCCGTATTTGAGAGTCACTTTGATCATGTTTTGCTTATTATCTTCTTGAACTTCAAAATTTTTGATAAAGCCCTCTTCGAGCATGATTCTTGCCATACTGATTTTCATATTGGAGGCAGGGATCATGACGCTTTCATGGCGCTCTTTGTTTGCGTTGCGAATGCGTGTGAGCATATCAGCGATAGGATCTGTCATCATAGCATTCTCCTTTCCTACCAGCTTGCCTTCTTCACGCCGGGGATCTCCCCTTTATATGCCAATTCGCGAAAGCAGACGCGGCAGAGCCCGAACTTGCGAAGAACGGCTCGGGGGCGGCCACAGAGATTGCATCGTGTATAGGCTCTCGTGGTATATTTCGGTTTTCTGGCTTGTTTTACCTTTAAGGATGTCTTTGCCACTCATTCCTCCTATTTTCTGTAGGGCATTCCCATGAGCATCAGGAGCTCGCGGGCTTCTTCGTCTGTCTTGGCAGTGGTGACAATAGTGATGTCCATTCCGCGGATCGCTTCGACATCGTCATAGCGAATCTCGGGAAAGACCAGCTGCTCACGAATACCCATGGAGTAATTTCCGCGCCCGTCAAAGGAATTGGGGTTGAGCCCTCGGAAGTCACGCACGCGCGGAAGCGCTACACTGACGAGACGATCGAGGAATTCATACATACGCTTACCTCGGAGAGTGACCATCAGTCCAACATTCATTCCCTGTCGAACCTTAAAGTTAGCTACGCTCTTCCTGGCGCGAATGACGATGGGCTGCTGACCGGTAATGGCGCGAATCTCGTTAATGGCATTTTCCAAAAATTTCGGATTGTCCTTTGCTTCGCCGATTCCCATATTGATGACAATCTTGTCTAACTTGGGAACTTCCATCACACTTTTATACTCAAAGCGTTCAGCCAGTGCCGACTTTACATTGCTATCGTAATAATCTTTCAGTCTAGCCATGGATCCTCCTAATCGATGGTCTCGCCGCTTGCCTTGGCAACGCGGACCTTTCTTCCATCTTCAAGGACCTTATAGCGGAGTCGGGTTCCCTTTTGCTGTCCCTTCTCCAGGTACATGATGTTGGATATGTGAAGCGGTGCTTCGAGACGGACGATTCCGCCCGTTTGATTTTTCATGCTCGGTTTCTGATGCTTTGTGATCATATTGACGCCGGAGACGATGACTCGGTTCTCTTTTGGAAAGACGGCAAGAACTTCGCCTTTTTTACCCTTGTCCTTCCCGGCGATGACGATCACCTGATCACCTTTTCGAATTTTCACGCATTTCCTCCTAAAGTACTTCCGGAGCCAGAGAAAGAATTCTCGTAAACTTCTTCGCTCTCAGCTCTCGAGCTACGGGCCCGAAAATACGCGTTCCTACGGGGTTAAGATCTTCTTTGATGATGACGCCCGCATTGTCATCAAAACGCACATAGACACCGTCTTTTCTGTGAATGCCCTGTTTCGTGCGTACGACGACCGCTTTGACAACATCGCCTTTTTTTACGACGCCACCGGGCATCGCCTGCTTCACAGCGCATACGCAGATGTCGCCGATTGTCGCATAGCGTTTCCCGCTGCCACCGAGAACCCGAATGACCAGTAGTTCTCTGGCTCCGGAGTTATCAGCGACGAGCATTCTCGATTCCTGTTGTAACACTGAAACCTCCCCTACTTGGCCTTTTCAAGGATCTCAACGACCCGCCAGTTTTTTCTTCTTGATAGTGGTCTTGTCTCCATGATGCGAACTCGATCGCCTACGCCGCACGCATTCTCCTCATCATGAGCTAGATATTTTCGTGTCACTTTTACTTTTTTGTTGTAGAAGGGGTGAGAGTGATACTTCTCAAACTTAACGAGCACTGTCTTGTCCATCTTGTCGGAGACAACCGTTCCAACGCGGACTTTTCTATGATTTCGTTCCATTTACTCCCCCTGTGCTTTCATGTTCTTTTCGTGCATTACAGTCTTGACACGCGCAATATTGCGTTTGACAACTCTGATTCTCGAGACGTTCTCCAGCTGGCCCGTCGCCTGCTGGAATCGAAGATTGAATAATTCTCCCTTGAGGGTTTCCAGTTGTCCATTGAGTTCCATCGAACTCATACTTCGGATCTCTTTAGCCTTCATCAGATCCTCCTTCTTCACCCTTCTTGACAAACTTGCATTTGATCGGGAGTTTATTTGCCGCCAGACGCATTGCCTCGCGTGCCAGATCTTCTCCGACGGCTGATAGTTCAAACATCACGCGGCCCGGGCGAACGACAGCTGCATGGTACTCGGGTGAACCTTTTCCGGCTCCCATGCGAGTTTCTGCAGGTTTTTGTGTAATGGGCTTGTGGGGGAAAATCTTGATCCAAACCTTCCCGCCCCTTCTTATTTTGCGATTGATGGCAATACGGGCCGCCTCAATCTGATTGGCTGTAATCCAGGCAGGTTCCAATGCCACCAAGCCATATTGGCCGTATGTCACCGTATTGCCTCGGTTACTCATTCCCTTCATGCGACCGCGCTGTACTTTGCGGCGCCTTTCTCTTTTAGGCATTAACATGGCGAACCTCCTTATCTATTGCCATCACGTCCGCGTCGGCGACTCGAAGGAGCGCGCCCTCTAGAGCGCTGGCCTCTGGGAACTCTCTTCTTCGCTTCCTGTCGGACAAGTGTCTTCCCTTCATTTAACTTGGCGATGATTTCACCTTTATATAACCAGACTTTTACACCCAGTTTTCCATACGTAGTGTCTGCTTCGGCCAGGCCGTAATCAATATTTGCACGCAGAGTCGACAGCGGGACATTACCTTCACTGTAGCCTTCTGTACGGGCAATATCAGCACCGCCCAAGCGGCCGGAGACCTGAATTTTCACACCTTCCACTCCGTTTTTAAGGGCACGGCCGATGGCCTGTTTGAGAGCTCTTCGGAATGAAACTCGGCGCTCCAAACTCTCTGCAACACTTTGTGCCAGTAGGAGAGCATCGGCATCCGGGCTTTGAACTTCAGAGACGTCTATATGAACATTCTTTGCGGTCAGTTTCTGAAGATCTGAGCGGATCATTTTGATGGTCTCTCCGCCCTTACCGACGATCATGCCCGGCTTGGAGGTGAAGATGTTGACGGCCACATTCTTATCGCCGGTTCGGTCGATATACACACGGCTGATTCCGGCATTATAGTAGTTTTTAGTGACATAGTTGCGAATTTTATTGTCTTCTACGATCAAAGCGGGAATATCTTTGCTCTCGGCATACCACTTAGAATCCCAATCTTTGATGATTCCGACACGAAGCCCATGCGGGCTGACTTTCTGACCCATAGTTCCTCCTACTCCCTTTCACTCAGCACAACGCCCAGATGCGATGTTCTGCGGAGACGGGGACTGGCCCCGCCGCGCGCGCCCGCCTTATATCGCTTCATCATGGGGCCCTGATGACCGTAGATCTCCTTGACATAGAGATTCTCACTTAAAAGGTCGTGATTGTTTTGGGCATTGGCGACGGCGGAATTCAGCACTTTGAGTAAATGGGCGGCAGCTCTTCTCGGTGTAAAGCGCAAAATGGCTTGCGCCTCCGCCACACTCTTACCACGAACTAAGTCTGCAACAGGTTTGACCTTTCTCGGGGAGATTCTGACGTATTTTGCAATCGCTCTTACTTCCACTTTTCCCCTCCTACTTCCTTCGTGTCTTTCTGTCACCGGCATGTCCTCTAAAAGTGCGTGTCGGTGCAAATTCTCCCAGTTTATGGCCGATCATGTCTTCAACTATATAAACCGGGATGTGTTTTCTTCCATCGTGGACAGCAATCGTGTGTCCAACCATCTGGGGAAAGATTGTCGAGGCTCTCGACCAAGTCTTAATGACTTTCTTTTCGTTTTTCTTGTTCAGTTCGTTGATTTTTTTCATCAACCCCTGATGAACAAAGGGGCCTTTTTTTAAAGATCTGCTCAATTTTCTCTCCCTTACTTCTTGTTGCGGCGTTTGACGATATATTTGTCAGAAGGCTTATTCTTCTTTCTCGTCTTATAGCCGAGAGTGGGTTTGCCCCAAGGGGTAACCGGCGAGGGCATGCCGACAGGCGCTTTGCCTTCTCCACCTCCGTGGGGGTGATCCGCCGGGTTCATGGCCGCACCGCGAACCGCCGGGCGGAAACCCATATGGCGTCTCATACCTGCCTTGCCATGGTTCGTGATTTCATGTTCGAGATGACCGACCTGGCCGATGGTGGCGCGGCACTCCAGATGAACCATTCGCACTTCCCCGGAAGGAAGACGGATCTGAGCATAATTGCCTTCCTTGGCCATTAACTGAGCATATGTGCCGGCTGAGCGGACAAGCTGTCCACCCTTTCCTCGTTTAAGCTCGATGTTGTGAATATGCGTTCCCAGAGGAATGCTCTTGAGCGGAAGGGCGTTTCCGATTTGGATATCTACGTTTTCGCCCGATACTACTGTATCGCCGACCTTTAGTTTATTCGGTGCGAGGATGTAGGACTTGGCTCCGTCCGCATAATGTAGAAGCGCAATGTAGCTGGTGCGATTCGGATCGTATTCAATGCTGAAAACTTTTGCGGGGATATTATCCTTGTTTCGCTTAAAGTCGATCAGACGGTACTTTCTCTTATTGCCGCCACCTCTGTGACGTACTGTCATTCGTCCGCTGGCATTGCGACCCGCTGTCTTTTTGAGCGGTCTGAGGAGGCTCTTTTCAGGTTCAGTTCGCGTAATCTCCTCAAAGCTCGGGACGACGCGCGAGCGCAGCCCGGGAGATGTCGGTCGGAATTTTTTAACTGCCATAGATGACCTCCCCTATATTCCTTCAAAGAAATCGATGGTTTTGCTCTCAGGCTTCAGGGTGATGACGGCCTTTTTCCATTTTGACGTATAACCGACATTTCTTCCTTGGCGTTTGAGCTTGCCTCGAACGTGCATCGTGTTGACTTTTTCGACCTGGACTCCGAAGATGCTCTCTACAGCGTCCTTGATCTGGTATTTATTGGCCCGAAAGTCCACTCGAAATGTATACTTCCTCTCTTCAGCGAGCATGGCCGTATTCTCGGTGATAACCGGAGCCAGTATGATATCGTAGGCTGACATTATTTGTAGACCTCCTCGATCTTATCCATAGCATCGACCGTGAAGAGGATGCGATCATGGTTGAGAATTTCGTAGGTGTTGATTGTGTGAGGATAGAGCACCTTGACCTTTGGAAGGTTTCGAGCGCTGAGGAAGACATTGTCGTCTTTCTCTCCCAGAACGATGAGAGTCTTTCCTTCCAGATCCAGTGCGCGCAGCACTCCGATCATATCCTTTGTGCGGGGAGCTTCGAACGAGAACTTGTCAATCATCTTGATGCTGTCACTCTGAGCTTTTGCGCTGAATGCACTCTTGAGGGCAAGTCTCCTCACCTTTTTAGGAAGCAGATAACTGAAGTCTCTCGGCGTTTTTGCAAATACGACACCGCCACCCCTCCACTGCGGAGAGCGAATGCTACCCTGACGAGCGCGCCCGGTTCCCTTCTGACGCCAGGGTTTTCTCCCCCCGCCGCGGACCTGTGAGCGCGTCTTTGCCGCGAAAGTTCCCTGACGCTGATTGGCCAGATAGTTGACGACAGCATCATGCATCACGGACTCATTCGGCTCAATGCCGAAAATTTCTTCTGCTAATTCATGTGTTCCGACATCTGCGCCGGTCTGATCATAAATTTTTACAATAGCCATTTATGACTCCTTTCCCTACTTTGAAGCCTTTACAGTAGGCTTCATGCGCAGATAGCCTTTTTTAGGGCCGGGGACCGCGCCTTTGACAAGAAGCAGATTTCTCTCCGCATCCACTCGAACGACAGTGAGGTTCTGCACAGTGACTCGCTCGTATCCCATACGGCCCGGGCCGGGATAGCCTTTTGCCACGCGCCCCGGCGTTGCGGAAGCACCTAAGGAACCGGGACGTCTATGGAACTTCGATCCGTGCGCCATGGGGCCGGTGAGATGGTTCCATCTGCGCACATGGCCCTGCGTGCCTTTTCCCTTGCTTGTGCCGGTGATGTCAATGCGCTGTCCGTCTTTGAAGAGATCAGCTGTAATGACTTGACCGGGGGTATAGTCCCGGGGATTATCTACGCGGAACTCTGCCAGGCGTCGCGCCAGAGGTGCGCCGCTTTTGGCAAAGTGACCTTTCAGTGGTTTATTGACATTTTTTTCTTTGATTTTTCCAAAGGCGACCTGAACAGCGTCATATCCATCGGTCTCTTTGGTCTTTACTTGTGTGACCGTGACCGGTCCCGCTTCGATGACAGTGATGGGAATCTGCTTGCCGCTTTCATCGAAGATCTGCGTCATACCGATCTTGCGTCCTAGTAGTCCTAACATGTTTCCTCCTCATTTTACAGCGGATCACCTTAGTGATCATTCTAAAATTTACAGCTTGATTTCAATATCCACACCAGCGGGAAGATCAAGTCTCATCAGCGCATCAACAGTCTTTTTGTTGCTTCCGTGAATGTCGATCAAGCGTTTATGTGTGTTGATTTCGAACTGTTCACGAGAGTCCTTGTATTTGTGCGTTGCACGCAGAACTGTGATGATCTCTTTTCTCGTTGGCAGCGGAATAGGTCCGGATACACGTGCTCCGGTATTCTTTGCCGTCGCGACGATCTTCTGCGCCGAAGCGTCAAGAATCTGATGATCAAATGATTTTAGTCTGATGCGGATTTTCTGTCCTTCGTTCATGGTTCCTCCTATTGATTATTCGGCACACCCTTTCGTGTGTTCCTTTTCTTGATGTCCAATCGTTCTCTTTCAAAGAGAACTGCTCTGCCGGAATTGTCCCGGAAGCGGGGTAACCTCCGGCTTCATCGCTGGCTGGACACGCTTATTTATAATATCTAAAAAGCCGAGAAAGGTCAAGGTTTTCCCCGGCTTCGCACATAATTTAATAATATATTTTTGTAACAATTGCGGTTTTATATCTCTCAACGGTGAAAATAATACTTTTCTCCATCTATACGATTCGAAGATATTCAATTCCTTTTCCACGAAAAAAGAAGCGGATTTGGATAATGTTAAAAAGAAAAGCCCCATTTCGGGGCTTGTCTCTCATCAGTCGAGAATCTCGGTTACACTTCCGGCACCAACTGTGTGGCCGCCTTCGCGGATGGAGAACTTCTGTCCAACTTCCATGGCGATCGGATAGAGCATTTCAATTTCCATGATGATGTTGTCGCCGGGCATGCACATTTCCTGTCCCTCGGGGAACTGGATGGTTCCGGTCACATCAGTCGTTCTGAAGAAGAACTGAGGACGATACCCGGGGAAGAAAGGCGTATGGCGTCCACCTTCATCTTTTTTGAGAACATAAACTTGAGCTTTGAAGTGCTTGTAGGGCTGGATGGAACCGGGTTTGGCAAGAACTTGACCGCGCTCGATTTCCGATCTCTGAATGCCGCGCAGAAGGATTCCGACATTATCGCCCGCCACGCCTTCATTGAGAGTCTTCTGGAACATCTCAACGCCGGTAACGACGAGTTTGCGTTTTTCTTCTTTGAGTCCTACGAGTTCGACTTCATCGCCGATTTTGACTTTTCCACGCTCAATGCGGCCGGTCGCAACCGTTCCGCGTCCTGTGATGGTGAAGACGTCTTCGACAGGCATCAGGAAAGGCTTGTCGACATCGCGCTCGGGCTCGGGAATGTACTCATCGACTGTCTGCATCAGTTCGACGATCTTGTCTCCCCATTCGCTGGAGGTGTCTTCAAGAGCTTTCAGGGCTGAACCACGGATAATCGGAGTGTCATCGCCGGGGAAATCATACTCGTCAAGGAGTTCTCTGATTTCCATTTCAACCAACTCAAGGAGCTCTTCATCATCAACTGTATCACATTTGTTGAGGAAGACGACGATATAGGGAACACCGACTTGACGTGCAAGCAGGATGTGCTCACGCGTCTGCGGCATCGCACCGTCAGCGGCACTTACGACGAGAATCGAGCCGTCCATCTGGGCTGCGCCCGTGATCATGTTCTTTACATAGTCGGCATGGCCGGGGCAGTCAACGTGCGCATAGTGGCGATCGGGGGTCTCATATTCAACGTGCGAAGAGGTGATGGTGATTCCACGCTCTTTTTCTTCGGGTGCTTTGTCGATCTTGTCAAAGTCGACGATATTTCCCAATCCATGACGATCATGCAGCGTCTTTGTAATAGCGGCTGTCAAGGTCGTCTTGCCATGGTCTACGTGACCGATGGTGCCGATATTGACATGAGGTTTCGTTCTTTCAAATACAGCTTTTGCCATTTTTTCCTCCTGGAATTATTTTAATACTTTCAGTGCAATAGACTCTGGTACTTGTTCATAGTGATCAAACTGCATTGTATAGGTAGCTCTTCCCTGAGAACGACTTCTCAAGTCCGTAGCGTAACCGAACATCTCCGATAATGGTACCTGTGCGCGAATAACCTGGACTCCTCCTTCCGCTTCCATGCCTTGCAGCCTGCCGCGTCGGGAATTTATGTCGCCCATGACATCGCCGAGATATTCCTCCGGCACCGTGACTTCCACCTTCATATAAGGCTCCAGGAGGAAACAGCCTGCTTCCTGTAGCGCCTTTTTAATAGCCATGCTTCCTGCTATCTTAAAAGCCATTTCCGAGGAGTCTACTTCGTGATAGCTTCCGTCATATAACTCAACTTCTAAATCGACGACTTCATAGCCGCCGAGGACGCCGCTATGCAGCGCTTCACGGATACCTGTGTCAACCGCGGGAACGTACTCCTTAGGAACAACTCCGCCTACAATACTGTTGACAAACTTGTATCCACTGCCCGGCTCGCCCTTTCTGACACGAATCTTAACATGACCGTACTGGCCGTGTCCACCGCTTTGCCTGGCGTACTTTTCTTCCACTTCCACATCACTTTTAATCGTCTCGCGATAAGCGACCTGTGGAGCTCCGACATTGGCTTCCACCTTAAACTCTCTGAGGAGTCGATCGACGATGATCTCCAGGTGAAGCTCGCCCATTCCTGCAATAATGACTTGGCCTGTGTCCGTATTCGTATAGGTATTAAAGGTGGGGTCTTCTTCGGAGAGCTTTGCCAAAGCAATGCCCATCCTCTCCTGGCCCGCACGCGTCTTGGGCTCGATCGCGACGCTGATGACAGGATCTGGGAAGTCCATTGACTCAAGAATGACCGGATGATCCGGATCACACAATGTATCACCGGTCGTCGTGTTCTTCAGTCCAATGGCGCCGGCAATATCGCCTGCATAGAGTTTCTTTATCTCCATGCGGTCATTGGCGTGCATTCTAAGAATCCTTCCGATTCTCTCGCGATTTTCCTTCGTGGAGTTGTAGATGTAACTTCCGCTTTCCAAGACGCCCGAGTAGACGCGCAGGAAAGTCAGCTTCCCCACAAACGGGTCGGTAGTTATCTTAAACGCCAAGGCGCTGAAAGGCTCCGTATCCGATGCAACTCTTGTCTCTTCTTCCTGAGTGGCGGGATTTATCCCTTCAATGGCGGGAATATCAAGAGGCGAGGGCATGTAATCCACGACGGCATCCAACAGCATTTGAACGCCTTTGTTCTTATAAGAAGAGCCACATACGACAGGTACGATCTGATTGGAGATGGTGGCATTGCGAATGGCGCCTCGGATCATATCTTCCGTAATCTCTTCACCATTGAAATACAAGTCCATCAGCTCCAAATCTGTCTCTACAACACTTTCGATGAGAGCTTCGCGCTGTTCATTTGCCTGTGCTTGATACTCTTCGGGAATGTCGATGACTTCAATCTCTCTTCCCAGCTCATCTTTATAAATCTCGGCTCTCATCTTCAGAAGATCGATAATTCCGGTAAATGTGTCCTCCGCTCCGATCGGTATCTGCAAAGGGACGGGATTCGCCCCCAATCGATTTTTGATCTGTCGGACAACCCGTAAAAAATCGGCTCCGGTAATATCCATCTTATTGACGTAGGCGATGCGCGGCACCTTGTATCGATCAGCCTGTCTCCAAACTGTCTCAGACTGTGGCTCCACCCCGCCTTTTGCACAAAAGACCGCAACAGCTCCATCGAGCACACGCAGAGAGCGCTCTACTTCAGCCGTAAAGTCCACATGACCGGGTGTGTCGATGATATTGATGGCAATATCTCTCCAAATGGTCGTGGTGGCTGCAGAAGTAATCGTGATGCCTCGCTCCTGCTCAGGTTGCATCCAGTCCATGGTTGCCGTGCCATCGTGCGTCTCGCCGATTTTGTGGCTTTTGCCTGTGTAAAACAAGATTCGTTCAGTCGTTGTCGTCTTGCCGGCATCGATATGAGCCATGATGCCGATATTCCTTGTTCGTTCAATTGGAAAGGATCTTGGCATGATTACCTCCTTTCTGCAGTAATACGACTAATAGCGGAAGTGCGCAAAAGCTTTGTTTGCCTCCGCTGTGCGGTGCATCTCTTCACGGCGCTTGGCCGCTCCGCCCGTGTTGTTCAGAGCGTCGAGAATTTCAGCCGCCAGTCGTTCAGTCATCGTGCGTTCTTTCCTTTTCCTGGCAAAGTTGACCAGCCATCTCAGGGCCAGTGTCTGGCGTCTTTCCGGACGAACCTCGATCGGCACCTGGTAGTTGGCTCCGCCCACCCGACGAGCTTTAACCTCGACAGTGGGAGAAACGTTTGCAAGAGCCTGATTGAAGGCTTCAAGAGCATGGCGCCCTGTCACTTCCTCTACTCTCTTTAAAGCATTGTAGACGATATCTTGAGCAACGCCTTTCTTTCCATCGAGCATGACATTGTTCGTCAACTTTGTAATCACAGTGGATCCGTATACGGGATCCGGTAATACTTCCCTCTTGGGGATTCTGCCCTTTCTTGGCACTTTCCTTCCCTCCTAAAAATTCATTCATTCATCGGTACTGAACCAAAAGGACCCTATTTTTTCGGTCGTTTCGCTCCGTACTTGCTTCTCGCCTGACGACGATTGGCTACTCCTGCGGTGTCGAGAACGCCGCGAATAACATGATAACGCACACCGGGAATATCGCGAACGCGGCCCCCGCGGATCAGCACAACACTGTGCTCCTGCAGATTATGGCCTTCTCCGGGGATATAAGCAGTGACTTCCATTCCATTGGTCAATCGAACCCTGGCTACTTTGCGCAGAGCTGAATTCGGCTTCTTCGGGGTCACCGTCTTAACAGAGGTGCAGACGCCTCTTTTTTGCGGCGCATTCTGTGTTGTCGCCTTATTTCTAAGGGTGTTCAGATTTCTCTGCAGTGCCGGTGCATCACTCTTGGCCTTTTTACTGTCACGGCTTTTTCTGACGAGTTGATTAATGGTTGGCATAGATTTTCCTCCTTTCCTCAGTGATGAGAAAGCATCCTCATGCTTTCTTTTCTATTCTCCCAAGCCCTGTCAACTTCTATGAACGCTTCAATGGCTCGGGGCATTTTGTCTTATTTCAAGCGTCGACTGAGGCGATCTTCATGAGCATCTGCTCAACGTGTAAAGGATTGTGTTTTCACATGATGATACAGATATTTTCCAAAAAAAGGACACAATCCCTCAGTCTACTCAAATACCTTATAAATTCTATCACTATCATTACGGTGCGTCAAACACTTTCTTTCATGATCACTCGTCTCCCTATGTGTTAGCGAAGCTTGATGCCGAGCGTTTCCTCCATCATCCGGACTTTTCCCTTGCCGTCAGGCATCTGTGTATACACTTGATAGAGCTCAACCGACGGAATCGAATTGCCCTCTATGATCACAGGTCCATTTTCCGTAATGGCCACGTCCCAGCCTACACAGCCGCAGTCGGATATCTTCAAGGCTGCCTTTGTAACCATTTCTTTGAGTTCAGGAATGAACGGGACTTGAAAGCCGACGAAAGGAAATCCGGTGACAGGATGTTTCTCATACGTTTTCATCGTCGGTAAATTGGCAAACATCGGATTGACGATGAGCCCGTCTTCATTCAAGATAGTCCAAATCCCCCCGAGACTCGTGTTATCCATATAGTTGTCCGACACAGAGCAACGAAGAACCATATAGACGACATGCACATTGCCATCACGGTCTACATTTGTCCCGGTGCGAATCGTGTTGATGGATTTCGGAGCTAATTTATACATTTCAGGGTGCTGCTTGACCCCTTCTTCGATCGTATAGCCACCGCTCTTCATCAACCGATCGTACAGCGCCTTGACATCTTTGATGTCTTTTGTCGCCACTCGCTCCATATTATGGCCACCGTGATCAAAAGGAGTTTTCAGGAACAGCACTTCCCGGTTCTGCACCATGTTCTCAAAGTCTTCAAAGGAATCCCAGCGCAAGTCGATGGCTTCTCTGCCGATAAACTCGGAAAAGAACTTATTGAATATTCCCTTGTCTTCGAGAAGATCCTCAGCCGCCGGGTTGACGCACTGATCTCTGATGATCTCGTTATCTATATATTCAGATAGAAAACTCCTTCGATATTCTCTGTCTTTATTGAGGTGAAAACCGAACGTAGGATAATTCAACCACGTATACCCTTCTTCTTTGTAGAGGGTGTACATGTCGAAAAAGAGATCGAGATATCCTCTGCCGGATTCCTTGTGCATCTGGTGCAGAAGCGGCAGCATCTCTTTCCAATTGACTTTTAGCGCTCTTTTAATTAATTTGATCATCTCTACTCCTTACGTGTAGCTGTGCGGGTCTTCATACTCAACTACTCGAATCTCATATGCCTCAAGAAGGGCTTCTCTGTGAGGGATCTCCACCGGTATATTCCACTGCTGAAACAGGCGTTCGGTAAATAGCGGATTCATAATGAGAAGAGGACCGGTGACATAAGTGGCGACAAAATTCTTATAGTGAATGCCCTCTCCCTCGAGCTCCTTATTCATCCCGAAGCCGCGAGTCGTCTGAAAGAGGTAGGGAAAGTTTCGGGGTTCTTTCGGGAAGTTCTGCGTAAACTGCGTCTTGACCCCCGTCACCTTGATATCTTCATACAAACCGACATACAGCTCTGTGAGTCTGTTCATCATCTGCCTTCTCGCCTGCATAGAAAACAGGTCGAGTCCTGCAATCGCCGTCCCGTCTTCATTGAGAATGGAAGTGCCAAATATCTCCATGGCGTTTCCAGTCAAAAGAAAACGGTCTCCCTTCTCTATCCGATCTCTTACAGCCTCTCTATGCGGAAGGATATTGTCGATGATCTTTTCCTGCGCGCGTTCAGAGGAAGGCCCCATAAAAACAAGATCCACGCTTCCGTCAAGAAAAGTCGGCTTTTGTAAAAGCTGAGTCATGACAAATTCAGCCTTCGGGAACATTTTTTGAAGAAAACGCTGGTGACCGATCTCACCAAACTGATTCGAAAGTTCAGGATAAAGAAATTCTATTTTCATCTGTCAGCCTCCCCGGCCAATCTTGCAACTTCATTTCGAATGGCCATCATCTCTTCGACATTGTCATTGTCATTGAGAATAAAGACAGAGTCCACGTTCTCATAGTCAACGGCATGGGCAATGCTCGGCGAAAACCCTTCAAAAGCGAATATTTTTTCCGGATCAATTCCTTCCAATAAAAGCCTTACCTTGATATCTTTATAGCGAGGGCCCAATGTAATAAACTGACAAATATTGTCTTGTTTTAGAAAGTGAAAGTCTATGTCATAGAGCCAGGCCATATTTTCCTGATTTTTTCCTCTGTCACGAAAATCGGTATTGCCGAAAATCAGCGCGATCCGTCCTTTTTGCTTTCGGATATAATCGAAGCTCCTAGAGGAAGCGATAGGATTGATCGCCTTGGCCATCAACATGATGACATCTATTTCTCCACACCGCTCTTCATAATATCTGCTTTCGACGACCTTGATCTTGCCATACGCCTCGCGAATGTCTTCCATATCAAAGCCTCCGTCATGCAGCAGAGCAACGGTAGAGACGAGATTGTACAAGTCGACAATGTTCTTGCTTATGATCGGAAATGTCCAATCCTTTTCTTCATGACGCAGCGTACACTCTCCTTTTTCTCTGTCCACCTCAGTTATCGTATAATCGCGCAATGGATTCGTATAACCGCAATTTTCACAGGTAAAGCGGCCCAGATGGTTGTAACGCACAAAATCCTTTCGAAGAGGATGATCGCATTTCGGACAGTTTTCGATGTCGACGACATTGCTGTCGAGTACTTGCTCTTCCCATTCGAGCGGTTCGATTCCATACGTGATATGGCGATTTCCGGGTTTTAATCGGCATGAAATCATGTCGTCGGCATTGGATACCATCACCGTTTCATCGGGAATCGATGAGTTCATGATATCGAATATATAATCGACATGCGCATTTCTCTTATAAGAATCCCGGAAGAGATTGGTGACGAGAAGATATTTCGGAGTCATCTGTTCATAGACGCGGATGGAGCTCCTCTCATCAACTTCGATGACGCCATATTCAAACGGCATCTTTCCTAAAATATTGGAAAATTGAATAAATGTACTGATGATCCCTTCGACAGTATTCGAGCCGTAGCTGTTATGGACATATTTAATTCGACGATCTTGTAAAAAATCGCCCAGGAAGTTTGCAGATGTAGTCTTTCCGTTCGTGCCTGTAACCGCATAAAGATTGTGCGGTTTTTCAATCCCTTTTAAAATCTTCGGATATAGAGTATAGGCAATGTCTCCCGGGAAGAACGTCGCATTGCGTCCGATCAATGTCATGGCGCGACGTATAAGTTTTGCCAGCCACAATACAGCATAGAATCGCATAGGTCTGGTCATGAGCCATCCTTTCTTACATATATATGATGTGCATCATATTATAACGAATAGTGAACGTTTGAAAAGTGAACCGTCGAATCCGGAAAATATATATATCCGCACTTATTCATACAGAGAAACCTTCTGTCTTTATGTAGGCAGAAGGTCTCTCGAAGCATTTGCTTGAGTCAACTGGCAAGTCGGTTTTGCTTCTTCCTGCACTCAGCTGATCTCGTCTTATTCGTTGAGGGAGATATCCATGTAGCGATTGATCCCCGTCCCGGCGGGAATGAGTTTTCCGATGATCACGTTCTCCTTCAGACCGAGCAGATTGTCGACTTTGCCTCGAATGGCTGCATCTGTCAATACGCGAGTCGTCTCTTGGAAGGAGGCCGCTGAAAGGAAAGAATCCGTGGAGAGCGAGGCTTTGGTAATCCCGAGGACAATGCGATCTCCTTTTGCCGGTTCTTTGCCTTGTTCTTCGAGCTTTCGATTGACTTTAACAAAGTGCATATAGTTCTCATTGTTGCCCGGAATAAAGTCTGAATCTCCGCTGTCAAGTATGCGCACTTTTGAAAGCATCTGCTTGGCGATAATTTCAATGTGCTTGTCATTGATGGCAACACCCTGATCACGGTAGACTTTCTGCACCTCTTTGACAATGTACGCCTCAACGCCTTGGACACCGGTAATGCTAAGGATCTCAGCAGGATAAAGTGACCCGTCCGTCAACTGGTCTCCTTTTTCAACTCGATCTCCTGAAGCAAATCGCAGACGACTTCCAAACGGAACCTGTAGGGTTTCGCTCTCTCCGTCAGCGGACTCAATGGTAATTTCCTTTTTTCGCCCGTCATCTTTGACCGTCACAATTCCGCTCAGGCGCGTGATAAGAGCCAACCCCTTCGGTTTTCTCGCCTCGAAAACTTCCTCAACACGAGGCAGACCTTGCGTAATATCGCTGACGGCGACACCGCCGGAGTGGAACGTTCTCATTGTCAGCTGCGTGCCGGGTTCACCGATAGACTGAGCGGCGATAATTCCAACCGCTTCGCCGACATTGACATCGCGATTATCAGCAAGATTGATCCCGTAACATTTGGCACACACACCTCGCTCCGTCTCACATGTCAGCACGCTTCGTACCGATACCTTTTCAATTCCCGCTGCGACAATGGCGCGGGCAATATCTCCTGTGATGCACTGGTCCTTGCGGCAGAGAATCTTCCCGGTCTTCGTCTTGATGACTTGTGTGGGAAAGCGGCCGACAATGCGCTCTTCAAGCTCTTCGACTATTTCTTTGCCTTCCGTGATGCGTCCGAGCACAATCCCCTCTGTCGTTCCACAGTCTTCTTCCCGCACGATCACATCTTGCGCCACATCGACCAGTCTTCTGGTCAGATAACCTGAGTCGGCTGTTCGAAGCGCTGTATCGGCGCTTCCTTTTCGGGCGCCTGTCGTGGAGATAAAGTAATCTAAAATTGTCAGACCTTCACGGAACCCAACCGTGATAGGCACTTCAACCGTCTTTCCTGTAGCCGACGCCATGTTTCCGCGCATTCCGCAGATCTGTGAAATTTGGTTTGCATTTCCGCGAGCGCCTGACTGGCTCATAATGTGGAGATTGTTCATGTCGTCAAGGGCTTCCATAACGGCGTCTTGTACCTTGTCACGCGTATCTTTCCATATACCGATGACCGACTCGTGACGCTCTTCATCACTGAGGTATCCCTTTCGATACATATCAACATATTCAAGCTCTTTGGCTTTTGCTTCTCGAATGAGATCCCATTTCACTTCAGGGATAACCATATCCGCCATGCTGATCGTCACGCCTGCCTGTGTAGAGAAGCGGAACCCCATGTCTTTAATGTGGTCCAGCATATGAGCGGTCACGGTGTTTCCTTTCTGCTCATACACTCTTGCAATGATCTCTTCCAAGACTTTGCGACCGCAGACTTTGTCTACTTCCAGCGAGTAGGGATCTTCTTTCCGATCGACAAATCCGATATCTTGGGGAATCTCGGCATTGAAAATAAAGCGGCCTACCGTACTTTCAACGACTTTTCCGGTATCGTTTTTCACTTTATCGTTAAAGACTCGCACTTTGACACGAGCATGCAAATCTATCTGCTTGTTTTCAAATGCCATGATCATCTCATTGTAATCTTTGAAGATCTTGCCCTCCCCTTTTGCTCCCGCACGCTCTGTCGTCAGATAGTAGCAACCGAGAACCATATCCTGGGTCGGTGTTGTGATGGGCTTTCCGTCTTTGGGCGCCAAAATATTATTGACCGACAGCATGAGATAGCGAGCTTCCGCCTGCGCTTCAATGCTCAAGGGAACATGTACCGCCATCTGGTCTCCGTCAAAGTCGGCATTGTAGGCAGTACACACCAGTGGGTGCAGCATAATCGCCTTGCCTTCAACGAGGACCGGCTCAAACGCCTGGATGCCAAGTCGGTGAAGCGTCGGAGCGCGGTTTAACAAAACAGGATGCTCTTTGATCACTTCTTCGACGATGTCCCATACTTCCGGACGCTCTTTTTCCACCATCCGCTTGGCCGTTTTAATATTATGCGCCAGCTCTTTGCTCACGAGTTTTCTCATGACAAAGGGTTTAAAGAGTTCCAATGCCATTTTCTTGGGAATGCCGCACTGATGAAAGCGCAGTTCAGGTCCGACCACGATAACGGAACGGCCTGAATAGTCCACGCGCTTGCCCAACAAGTTTTGTCGAAAACGGCCCTGTTTGCCCTTTAACATGTCTGAAAGAGATTTCAAAGGACGCTTGCCGGGCCCTGTGACAGGGCGGCCTCTTCTTCCATTGTCAATCAGCGCATCGACGGATTCCTGAAGCATGCGCTTTTCATTCTTAATAATAATCTCGGGCGCCTTTAGATCAAGGAGGCGTTTGAGTCGATTGTTTCGGTTGATAACGCGGCGATAGAGGTCATTGAGGTCACTTGCCGCAAAACGGCCTCCGTCGAGCTGCACCATAGGGCGAAGATCCGGAGGAATGACGGGAATCGCATCCAAAATCATCCATTCCGGACGATTCCCACTCTGGCGGAAGCTCTCTACGACATCAAGGCGTCGAATCGCTTTTGAACGTCTTTGACCGGTGCTGGTCTCAATGGTCTCCCTAAGCTCTTCTGCGAGCTCATCGAGATCCATCTCCATAAGAAGCTCTTTGATCGCTTCTGCACCCATTTCGGCACGGAAACGCTGACCATACAGCTCTCGGTTTTCCGTATATTCCGCTTCATTGAGAATCTCAAATTTTGTAAGGGTCGTATCTCCTTCTTCCAACACAATATAGCTGGCAAAGTAGAGAACCTTTTCAAGATTTCTGGGAGAGAGATTCAGTAAAATACCCATCTTTGAAGGGATGCCCCTGAAAAACCATATGTGCGAGACAGGCGCTGACAACTCAATATGGCCCATTCGCTCACGGCGCACACTTGCGCGCGTCACTTCAACGCCACATTTGTCGCAGATGACCCCTTTAAATCGGATGCGTTTATATTTGCCACAATGGCATTCCCAATCTTTTGTCGGTCCGAAGATCTTTTCACAGAAAAGCCCGTCCCGTTCAGGTTTGAGTGTTCGATAGTTGATGGTCTCGGGTTTTTTTACTTCTCCATAAGACCATTCCCGAATCTGCTCAGCAGAAGCAAGACCGATGCGAATAGAATCAAAACTGTTAAATTCTAACAAAGTTCACCCTCCCTACTCTTCAACTTCGGGCTGTTCGTTTTCAGCGGTGTTATCTCCGTCTTCTTGTTGGAATCCACTTTCGAGATCTCCCTCGCCGACAAGAAACTCTTGAGAATCATAGCCGGTGTCCATGTCATCTTCCGTCTCGAGATTGATCTCATTTCCGTCTTCGTCGAGCACTTTTACGTCCAGACACAGGGATTGGAATTCTTTTATCAAGACTTTAAAGGACTCGGGAACGCCCGGATTGGGAATGTCCTTGCCCTTGACGATGGCTTCATAGGCTTTGACACGGCCGATGACATCGTCGCTTTTTACGGTGAGCACTTCCTGGAGTGTATGCGCTGCGCCATAGGCTTCAAGAGCCCATACTTCCATCTCTCCAAATCTCTGTCCGCCGAATTGCGCTTTTCCTCCAAGAGGCTGCTGCGTTACCAGCGAATACGGGCCGGTGCTGCGGGCGTGGATTTTATCATCTACCAAGTGGTGAAGCTTAAGCATGTACATATAACCGACCGTGATTTCCTGGTCAAAGTATTCACCGGTGCGGCCGTCGCGAACGGGCAGTTTTCCATCTTTCGGGTATCCCGCTCGTACAAGCATGTCTTCGATTTGACTCTCAACCGCTCCGTCAAAGACCGGGGTGGCGATGTAGAGTCCTAGTTTTTCCGCGGCCAGTCCCAGGTGAACTTCCAGGACCTGTCCGACGTTCATCCTCGAGGGGACACCCATCGGGCTCAGAAGAATCTGAAGCGGGCGCCCGTCATCGAGAAACGGCATATCTTCTTTTGGTAAAATGCGGGAAATGACGCCTTTGTTTCCATGACGGCCCGCCATTTTATCTCCCACATTGATTTTCCTTTTCTTAGCAATATAGACGCGCACAAGCTCATTGACTCCAGGCGTCATTTCATCGCTGTTTTCACGAGTGAAGAATTTCACATCGACGACGATCCCGCTCGTGCCATGAGGCACTTTTAGGGATGTATCACGCACTTCTCTCGCTTTCTTGCCGAAAATGGCTCGGAGTAGGCGCTCTTCCGGTGTCAATTCCGTTTCACCCTTAGGTGTCACTTTCCCGACAAGAATATCTCCGGAATCCACCTCCGCTCCGATTCGAACAATTCCGCGCGAGTCGAGGTTTTTGAGTGCATCTTCGCCGACATTGGGGACGTCTCGAGTAATCTCCTCCGGGCCCAGCTTCGTGTCCCTTGCCTCGGACTCGTATTCATCGATGTGGATCGACGTAAGGATGTCTTTTTCCACAAGTTCATCGCTGATAAGAATGGCATCTTCAAAGTTGTAGCCATCCCATGTCATAAAGCCGACCAGAAGATTTGCGCCCAATGCCATATCGCCTCTGTCCGTAGAGGGACCGTCACATAGGACGTCGCCTTTACTGATCAACTGACCTTTTTCGACGATCGGTTTGTGATGGATGCAGGTTCCTTGGTTGCTTCGCTTGAATTTCAGAAGCGGATATTTATCAAGTCCTCCGTCTTTTCTGCGCACAATAACTTCATCGCTTGTGTTTCGGATGACTTCACCGTCGTTTTCAGCAATGACCAGCGCACCGGAATCATAAGCCGCTCTGTACTCCATGCCGGTTCCCACGATCGGACTCTGTGTTCTCACGAGCGGAACAGCCTGCTTCTGCATGTTTGATCCCATGAGAGCGCGCACCGAGTCATCATTTTCCAGAAAGGGAATCAATGCCGTTGCCACAGACACCATCTGCTGAGGCGAGACTTCCATATAGGTGACTTCTGAAGAAGGCACTTCACGAATGTCTGCATCATGACGGACGATGACGTTTTCCTTTATGATTCTTCCTTCGGCATCGAGTTCTTCCACAGACGGGACAATGAACTGATGCGTCTCGTCATCGGCACTCAAATAAATCACTTCATCGGTGACGATGCCCGTATCGGTGTCTACCACTCGATAAGGCGATTCGATAAAACCATATTTGTTAATTCTTCCATAGGTGCTCAGATAGCTGATCAAGCCGATATTCGGACCTTCCGGCGTTTCAATCGGACACATGCGGCCATAATGAGAGTAGTGAACGTCTCGCACTTCAAAGCCGGCTCGATCTCTTGAAAGGCCTCCCGGACCCAATGCCGACAAACGACGCTTGTGCGTCAACTCGGCCAGAGGATTGTTCTGGTCCATGAATTGAGATAGCTGAGATGATCCGAAGAACTCTTTAATAGCAGCCGTCACGGGCTTGATGTTGATGAGCGACTGCGGGGTAATACTGTCGCGATCCTGTGTCGTCATGCGCTCTCGAACGACTCTCTCCATTCGGGAAAGTCCCACGCGAAATTGATTTTGCAGGAGCTCCCCGACACTTCGGATGCGTCTGTTTGAAAGGTGATCTATATCATCTGTCTCCCCGACTCCCTGATGGAGGTTGAGGAAATAACTGATGGCGGCCAGCATATCATCTTCTGTAATCTGCTCAGGCGAAAGCGAAGATGCATTCTCATATATTTTTTCTAAGAGTTCATCTCCCTCGTATTCTTCCATCAGTTCCATGAGTTTCGGATAATGGACGCGCTCTGAAATAATATCCGTGTCGGCTTCGGGAACAAATACCTCGATATCGACCATGTGATTACTCAAAACGATGACTTCTCTACCATCTTTCATCTCCAGGACAATGCGCTTAATACCGGCGTTTTCAATTGCCCTGAGGTTTTTTCGGTTTAGTTTTGTGCCCGCGTCAAAGAGAATTTCTCCTGTGAGGGGGTTGACGGCGGGTTCCTTAAGGATATGACCGTAGCCTCGCTCGCTGAGACCGAGGTTTTGGTTAAATTTATAGCGGCCTACTGCTGCCAGATTATAGCGGCGCTCCTCAAAAAACAGCGAGTGGAAACTGGCTGTAGCGCTTTCAATCGTCGGTGGTTCGCCGGGGCGAAGCTTTCTGTAAATTTCTAACAGACCTTCCTCCCGATTCGTTGAAACATCTTTTTCAAGGGTCAGCAACAGACGATCGCTTTCTCCAAAGAGATCGATGATCTGCTGATTGCTCTCATAACCAAGCGCTCTGGCAAGCGCCGTCACCGGCAACTTTCTCGTGCGATCAATGCGCACAGAGAGACTTCCGTTAGAGTCCGTCTCAAACTCCAGCCAGGCACCCCTATTTGGGATCACCTGACCGCTGACGACATCATTTCCGGATTTGTCGAGTTTCTTGCTAAAATAAGTAGATGGGCTACGAACCAGTTGAGAGACGATGACTCTTTCGGCTCCATTGATGATAAAGGTGCCTTTCGGCGTCATGATAGGGAAATCCCCCATGAAGACATCCTGCTCCTTAATTTCTCCGGTCAACCTGTTGACAAGTCTTGCTCGCACACGTAGGCTCTTGGAGTATGTGACATCTCTGTCCTTACATTCCTGCTCAGAGTATTTCAGGTCATCATCGAACCAGTAATCGCCAAAATAAAGAGAAATATTCTCACCATGATCCTTGATGGGAGAAATGTCCTGCAACGCCTCCTTCAGTCCTTTCTTTCTGAACCATTCAAATGACTTGGTTTGAATCTCCACAAGATTAGGGAGTTCCACCAGCGGTTGAATACGTGAAAAAGATTGTCTTGTAATATTTCCGATTTTAACGGTTTGTGGCATTCAGTGTTCACCCCTCATTCAAAAATTCCAATTGCAGTGATGCCGACTCATCTCAAAAAAACGCATACTATCCCATATTGATAAGTATACCTTTTTATGCTATCACCATTTTTTTGAGTCGTCAACAACAAAACAGATAAATAAACAAAGAAACAACAAAAACATAAACAACAGATAGGTCTATATCAGTGGCGCGCGTCCCGAATGAATCGTTGAAACAAGCAGAAAACAGCGCACCTTATTCAGATGCGCTGTTGTTTCATGGATGAGATTATTTGAGTTCGACTTCCGCACCGGCTTCTTCAAGCTGTTTCTTGACTGCTTCAGCTTCTTCTTTGTCGACACCCTGCTTGACAGCGTTGGGCGCATTGTCAACAAGCTCTTTTGCTTCCTTGAGGCCGAGACCTGTAAGGGAACGAACCACTTTAATGACAGCCACTTTGCTGGCTCCGGGCGCTTTAAGAATGACATCGAATTCACTCTGCTCTTCAACTTCGGCGACGTCTTCAGCACCTGCGCCGGGGCCTGCGGCAACGGCAGCCACTGCGCTTACACCAAATTCTTCTTCAACAGCCTTGACGAGTTCATTGAGCTCGAGAACTGTCATTTCCTTGATAGCGTCGATAATTTCCTGATGAGTCATGATATCCTCCTTGATATTCCTTTATGCTTCTTTTTCTTCCGCCAGAACGCCCAGTACATATGCCAATTTGGATATCGGCGACTGAATACTGCCCAGGAATTTGGCGATGAGTGTTTCACGATTTGGAATGTCGGCAATAGCCTTGATGCCTGTAGCATCATAAAAGACATTTTCAACGATTCCTGCTTTTATTTCGAGTTTAGTGTTTTTTCTCGAAAAATCTCTGGCTACTTTTGCGGGTGTAATAGCATCTTCATAGCCGAATGCGATCGCATTGGGGCCGGTCAGTTCGCTCTGCAAAGCTTCAAAATCGGTACCTTCAATCGCTCTCTTTACGAGGCGGTTTTTGAAAACTCTGTATTCAACATTATTTTCGCGAAATCGATTTCTCAGCTCTGTCACTTCTGCTACATTCAGCCCTCGGTAATCGACGACCACAGCACTCCTTGCGCGAGTGAAGCGCTCCTGGATTTCACCGACGAGCTGTTCTTTTAGCTCACGATTTTTAGACATGTTTCCTCCTCTGCATATAAAACGCTCCCCGAAGACAGGGAGCATTCCTATTAAATGAGGTATGTCCTATCCTCGGCAGGATATTAAGCTTTCGCCCCTGCTGTCTTTGGAAGGTGTTAACTATATGCTTCTTTGAATTTTAATCCCGGGTCCCATCGTGCTGGAGAGGGATATATTCCGAAAGTACGTTCCTTTTGCTGCGGCGGGTTTCACTCTTTGGATTTCATCGAGAAACGAGTGAATGTTCTGTTCGAGTTTTTCATTTTCAAAACTCAGCTTCCCGACAGATACATGGATCATATTGGATTTGTCGAGTCGATATTCGACCTTTCCGGCTTTGATCTCCGCGACCGCCTTTTCTAAGTCCATGGTCACTGTCCCGCTCTTGGGGTTGGGCATCAATCCTTTGGGGCCCAGCAGTCTTCCGAGACGCCCGAGCATTCCCATCATATCAGGGGTGGCCACGATGACGTCATAATCAAACCACTGTTCCTTCTGGATTTTTTCAATCATGTCCTCTGCCCCGACAAAGTCGGCGCCTGCATTTTCAGCTTCTGTCGCTTTTTCTCCCTTGGCAATGACAAGGACTTTTCTATCCTTCCCGGTGCCGTTAGGAAGAACCATCGCTCCGCGGATCTGCTGATCAGCGTGGCGTCCATCGACGCCCAAGCGAAGGTGAAGTTCAACCGTCTCGTCGAAGTTAGCCGATTTCATCTCTTTGAGCAGAGCCACCGCTTCGGGAATTTCATAGCTCTTTGTCGGATCTACCAACTTGCGATTTTCAATTACTCTTTTTCCTAGTTTCATTTTTTCCTCCGTGGTCCAAACGGGTCATCCTCCCACAGGCAAGTCTATTTTTCGACGGTGACGCCCATGCTTCTGGCAGTACCGGCGACGAGTCGCATGGCTGCTTCCACACTGGCGGCATTCAGATCGGGCATCTTCAGTTCTGCGATTTCTCGCAGCTGCGCCTGAGTCAACTGTCCCACCTTTGTCCTGTTGGGCACCCCGCTGCCCAGATCAAGGCCAAGCGCCTTTTTGATCAGAACTGATGCGGGGGGCGTCTTCGTAATAAAGGTGAACGATCTGTCTGCATAGACGGTGATGACGACAGGAATCAAAAGTCCTCCCTGGTCTTGCGTCTTTGCATTGAACTCCTTTGTGAACTGCATGATGTTCACACCGTGCTGACCCAGAGCGGGTCCAACGGGGGGAGCCGGTGTCGCCTTACCTGCTGGGATTTGCAATTTGATCAGACCTATTACTTTCTTAGCCATCTATTGCTCCTCCTTTAATATCTATAGGAAAGCTTACAGCTTTTCTATCTGTCCATACTCCAGTTCAACCGGTGTCTCTCGGCCGAACATGGAGATGAGGATTGTCAGTGTGTGCTTCTCCGTATTAATCGCCCTGACAATTCCCACATAGTCAGTGAAGGGACCCGAGATGATACTCACTGTATCCCCCACTTCCACCGTCAATTCCGGCAAACTCTGTACCAGACCCATATTGCGAAGTTCTTCCGCACTCAGCGGAACGGGTTTGCTGCCGGGACCGACAAAACCTGTCACACCCTTAGTGTTTCTTACCACATACCAGGATTCATCGTTCATATTCATGCGAACAATAACGTATCCCGGGAATACTTTGCGGAGCTTCTTCTTTTTGAGTCCGTCCTTGACTTCGATCACTTCTTCCATCGGAACTTCAATGTCCGTAATGACATCTTCCATCCCGCGGCTTTCTACAATACGCTCCAAGCTGGCTTTTACTTTATTCTCATGCCCCGAATATGTATGCACGACATACCAATGGAGCGGACCTGTTTTCTTGCTCATTTCCCTCTCCCTATAATAATCGGAAGAAGATGTAGTTGAACAGAATGTCGGCCAGCCCAATAAATGTGGCGACAATGAAAGTCATCGCAAGCACAAGCAGCGTGTAGTTAATAACTTCCTTCTTTGTAGGCCATGTCACTTTCTTGAGTTCTCTCCAGACGCTCAGAATGTATTCCTTGACTCTCGAAAAGAAGGAGCCTTTTTTTGCTCTTGACATGACGACCTACTTTGTCTCTCTATGGACAGTAGCCGTTCGGCAAGTTTTGCAGAACTTCTTCAGTTCCAAGCGATCAGGCGTATTCTTCTTATTTTTTGTCGTATTATAATTACGGTTTTTGCATTCCGTACATGCGAGGGTTATCTTTACTCTCATGAGGACCTCCATCAGACAACACAGTTACCAAATTACTTTAGCATAGTTTAACTATCGGTGTCAACACAAACTTGCAGGTGTCATATGCCAAAAATTGACCTGCAAGGATAAAGTAATTGATGCTTTTCTATTATAATGGAAGAGATAGACAGATGCAACGGTGGATTCTCAATTTTATTCACATGCATGGGATTCACTCTGGCTCGTGCGGGAAAATATTCCACTAGACGATCCGGGGG
>JAAYOV010000079.1 GCA_012520095.1 Tissierellia bacterium
CCTCCGGCTCGATGATGCCCTTTAGATTGTTGTGAATTGTCTTTCTCCTCGAGGCAAAGGAAGCCTTTATGAGTGGAATCAGCCCCTCCGGAAGAGTTGTCTTCTTCGGCATGAATCGAACAAGAGCACTCTCTACCTTTGGCGGAGGATAGAAAGCACCCGGCGAAATAGTAAAGAGGATTTCCGGCACACTCAGGCTTCGAGTAATGACGGAGAGAACCCCATACTCTTTCGTCCCCACCGCAGCGATAATCCTCTCGGCTACCTCCTTTTGCATCATGAAGGTCAGACTCTTCCAAGAATAGTTCCCCTCAAGAAAATGCATGATGATCGCAGAGGTGATGTAATACGGCAGGTTTCCGAGCACTTTTGCATTTGGGGGGATCGTTGAGAGATCGGTTTTTAGGATATCGCCTTCAATCAGTTGAAAATGTTCTTCTTTTCCGAAGGCTTCCTCTAAAATTTCACAGAACTTCCTATCGATCTCCACCGCAATGTATTTCCCGGAAAAAGGAAGCAGCCTCTCGGTAAGCGTCCCGATTCCCGGGCCTATTTCAAGAAGAACGTCTTCTTTTTGCGGATCCATCGCATGGGTAATCTTCTCTAAAATATTGTTATCATGAAGAAAATGCTGGCCAAAACGCTTTTGAAAAGCCATTTTGCGCTCTTTCATCACCAAGCGTATCCAACGAGGGTCAGAGCGATAATACGTCACGAATTGCCTCCTCGATCTCCTCTTTTGAGAGAGCGGAGTGATTCATTCGATAGAGAAACGTCTTTGCATTTGCCGTGCCGAGCCCCAGTTTCTGACCGAGCTTCTCGCGCAAAAAAGAGGACTTTTCCCCTCCACTTAAGCCCGCTGCCATCATGTCCTGCATAGAGAAAACAGGTTCACGCTCTATGAGAGTATGAACCTTTGATAAAGCGCGACGGATGCTTTCACAGGATGCATGCTCCACGCCGACATCTTCCTGCGCACTTCCCTCTTCCTTGGAAATATACGCATGTTTGGCATGAGGAAAATGCTCGCTAAGAGTTCTTCTAATTCGCTCTCCTGAATAGTCGGGGTCGGTGAAGATGATGATGCCCGCTCTTTCATACGCGTGGCGGATATGATCAAGAATGGAAGGATTCAATCCGAATCCGTGCGTAACGATGATGTCGGCATCAATGCATTCGCGGATGCGGATCAGATCGTTTCTTCCCTCGACAATGATGCTTTCTCTAATCTGCAAGGCCAAATATCTCCTCGGCATTCCTGGTCGTCTGCTCGATCACGATCTCGACAGGCAAGTTTTTTTGCCTTGCTATCTCCTCCGCGACAAAGATCACTTTTGCCGGATCATTTCGCTTCCCTCGAAAGGGGTGCGGAGTCAGATACGGGCTGTCCGTCTCGATCAAAAGATGCGCAAGGGGCACCGCCTCAGCCACTTTTTTCGGGGCAACGGCATTTTGAAACGTCACCGGGCCGGCAAGTGAAATCATGGCCCCTTTTTTTACATATTCTATCGCCATATCGGCAGAACCGCTAAAAGCATGTAGAACGACTCCCGTCTCAAAGGGATTTTCTTCTTCCAGCACATCCCTTAAAGGGCCGTGTGCCTCCCGATCGTGGAGGATGATCGGGAGTTTGTGTTCTTTTGCCATCCGAATCTGTCTGCGGAACCAATAAATCTGCTCCTGAAGATTGTCTTTTCTCCAGTGCAGGTCAATGCCGATCTCGCCCAGAGCGACAACTCTGGGGTCTCTCAACAGATGATCAAGTCTCTCCATCACCCCCTCATCGATCTTGTCGACTTCTTTTGGGTGAATTCCGAGGGCGGCTATATAAAACGGATCCTCACAGATATCCAATATCTTCTGCCAGCCCTTCGGCTCGATGCCGGGAACCAATACTCGCTTTAATGTCTTCTTCAGTCGGCTTGTCATGACATCAAAGTCCCGCTGCAATCTCCGATCATCCATATGGGCATGTGTATCAAATAGTTTGCTCACTAACTGATCTCCGTTCCGGAAGGAAGAACCGCTTCCAGGATTTTTACATCCTCTCCGTCCACTTCTGCCAAAATCATTCCGTTGCTGACCTGGCCGCGGAGATTTCTCGGCGCCAGATTGCAGAGGACAACTGTCTTCTTTCCTACCAATTCTTCTTTTGTGTAATTCTCCTTGAGTCCCGATACGATCTGCCTTACCTCATCTGCAATGCGCACTTTAAGAACATAAAGTCTGTCTGCTTTTGGATGGTCTTCGCAGGAGACGATCTCGCCTACTCTCATCTCAAGCTTTGCAAAGTCTTCATAGCTGATCGTCGGTTTCGACACGATTTCTTTCACTTCTTTTTCTTCTTCCACAACTTCCTCTTTTACTTCTTCGAGTCTCTCAAACAGCGGCACTCCCTTTGCCACGACAAGATCCTTTTCCAGGCTTCCATACGCCTTGATCGTGTCATAGCCATGAACCTGTGTCTGCAGTTGACGCAACATCTCCTCCGCCGTATCCGGTATGAACGGCGTCAAAAGGATCGCAAGGATGCGCAAGTTTTCAGTAAGCGTATAGAGCACGCGACGAAGCCTGTCGTGTTTGTTCTCCTCTCTTCCCAATAGCCAGGGCTCTGTCTCATCGATATATTTATTGCTCGCTTTTGCCAGCTCTATCACTGTTTCTATCGCCTCGCTGATGCGCCAGGCGTCCATCTTCTCTTCATATATGTCGATGGTCTTCTGCACGAGTTCCATCAAAGCCAGATCGATCTCTTCGGGGTCGCTTCCCGGCTCCACCTTTCCATCAAAGAAACGATGACTCATGGCAAGGGTGCGGTTGAGGAGATTGCCCAAGACATTGGCCAAGTCGGTATTGCTTCTTTTAATCAGCGACGCTTCATTAAAGTGACCGTCTTCGCTAAAAGGCATCTCTCTGAGCACACTATAACGAACGCGATCGAGTCCATATTGTTCCACTAAATCTGTGGCGTAGAGGACATTTCCTCGACTCTTGCTCATCTTTGTCGCCGTCTCGCCACTTTTTATGAGAAGCCATGGATGGCCGAAGACCTGTTTGGGAAGCGGCAGATCGAGCGCCATCAACAGAATCGGCCAATAGATCGTGTGAAATCTGACGATATCCTTTCCGATCACATGCACATCGGCAGGCCAGTATTTTTTAAAGCGTTCACTGCTCTCTCCATAGGGCTCATATCCCAGTGCCGTGATGTAATTCGACAGGGCGTCAATCCACACATAGGCCACATGTTTCGGATCAAAGGGAACAGGGACTCCCCAGTCAAAAGAACTCCTCGTGACACTCAAATCTCTCAATCCCGGGCGGATAAAATTATTGAGCATTTCGTTTCTTCTCGACTCAGGATAAATAAAGTGAGGATTCTTTTCGATATACTCCTCTAGGCGTTTCTGATACTTGCTCAAGCGGAAGAAATACGCTTCTTCCTTCTGCATGCTGACTTCTCCGCTACACTGCGGACAAAGCCCTTCATGAAGCTGACTCTCTGTATAATACGCTTCACACGATACACAGTAGAGGCCTTCATAGGATCCTTTATATATATCCCCTTGCTCATAGAGTCTTTGGAAAATACCCTGGACTCGACGCTGGTGATCCGGATCGGTTGTACGGATAAAATCATCGTAGCTGACCTTCAGAGTATCATCGATATCGCGAATGATTCCCGCCACTCGGTCGACAAGTTCTCTCGGCGTCACCCCTTCTTCTATCGCCTGCTCCTGAATCTTCTGCCCGTGCTCATCCGTTCCGGTCAAAAAGAAAACATCGTAGCCGCGCATTCTTTTATAGCGCGCGATGGCATCGGAGAGAATCCATTCATAGGTATTCCCCAGATGCGGAGTTTTCGAAGTATAAGCGATAGCCGTCGTCAAATAAAATTTTTCTTTCTCCATATCCACTCCTGTAATATGACAAAAAGCTTCCTCGCCAGGGGCGAAGAAGCCACGTTACCACCCTGATTCTCGCTTAAAATAGCGACTCTTAGCTGTATCGGGCAGACCCGCTCAAACTCCACAGTCATCTTCATCTCTGCCGGTGCCGGACTCACACCAAGCGTCCGGTCTCTGTAGCTCACCTGCGGAAACTACTCATTGTTTCAACGTTTGCGGATTTATACTATCACGAAAAAAAAGGCCGTGTCAATCACCGGGCACAACTTCATACTTGTCTTGGGGCAAAAGCCACCATATCCGTTGAAGCATTTTCGTTTTCTACCTGTTTTCGGTTTCGTATAGTGTAGATAGGGATGAATAATCTAATCAAATTGATCCGACGAAACCCACAATACGATTTTTTCATCTAAAAAAATAGGTGGCCGGCTTATTTAAGCTGAACCACCTTGGCTCGAATTCTAAAAAATTTCCGCTCTTATCCCTATGATCAGCATCATCTACATGTTTTTCTTTCTTCCGTAAAACAACTCCAGGATGATATACAAAGCTCCGCATAGCACTCCGGCTACCGGCCAGATAATCCAGCTCCATTGCCACTGCATCGTGATGAAACTGTAGGCCAGGTAAACGGCCGTCACTACAAGCCAATAGATGCCCATGATCGGACCGATCTTTTTGCTTAAAGTTTTTTTATCGGGGCGATAATCACCCTCTTGTAGCAAGCCGGAATAAGCTCCTCGAATTATTCCCGCACTGACAAAGAGATAAACAGCCATTGCCACGATGGCAAAACCAATGGCAACTAAGACATTATCTTCAACCCGGATGACTTGCGGTAAAAAACTCGAAGCTACAAATGTAATCAGTGCAACAAAGCAGAGTGTAACACCGATGACAATGTGCGTAATAAACTTTGGCATAAAACTCTGAAGTCGTTCTCTGACCATGCCATCTACACCGTACGCTGTTTCAAAAGGCTCTTTCTCTATCCACTCAAAAGCTTTGAGCTTGAAGCTGTTTAAGAGAAAGAGAGGGACCGCTCCGGCGATAACCAGTGCCGCAATGATGAAGCCAATTGGCTCAGCAAAAAACTGATTACTCCATATTTCAGATAAAACCGGCGGAATGACTGCCATGATACAAAGCCAGACCCCTAAAGCGATCTGTTTAGCGCTTTGTAATTTGGCGTTGAGAAATGCATTGGCTTCTTCCATGCTCAGTCTTCTAAGGGGACTTCCGGATTCTTCCACCTTTCCGTTGATGATTTCGAATTCGATCTCGTCCTTGACAAGATAGTCAGTACTGACTCCAAAGAGCTTGCTCATTGCAATAATTCGTTCCAGGTCAGGTGTGCTCTGCGCACTTTCCCACTTGGAAATTGCCTGCCTGCTCACTCCGAGTTTCCCGGCAAGTTCCTCCTGTGACCAATTGTTTCGTTTGCGCAGTTCAATAATTTTATCTGCTAAGATCATGATTTCCTCCTCTGTTTCAGCTTGCCTTTGTGGCTTTTTGTAATTTCATTCTGACTGAAACAGCCGTTGCACACCACCAAGCACACCTTGAACTTTCGCAACGTACAGTTGCAAATACCTGCATTTATTCGCTAATTGATGAAGCAGGCTTCCGAAAACTGCATAAAGTATCCCTTGTTTGTTGTATCCGTTATTCTTTCCATGTTTTAAGTATAGTCAAAAGACTTTAAAAAGGATATGAGGA
>JAAYOV010000080.1 GCA_012520095.1 Tissierellia bacterium
AGGAATATTATGGAAATACTGATACATGAAAAAATCGTCTCTCTATTTCAAAAAAGAGATCCCGATACACATAAAGGGAACTATGGGAGAGTCCTTCTCATCGGAGGAGACGCCCGCTACGGAGGCGCCATCATCCTCGCATCCGGAGCCGCTCTTCACGCAGGCGCCGGGCTCATCAGCGCCGCTACAGATCCTTGTAACCACTGCGCTCTTCACAGCCGCTATCCGGAAGTCATGGTTGCCGACTGGCATCACGTGCGCACGATGGATCCTCTCATCAAGCAGGCGGATGTATTGGTCATCGGACCCGGCCTCGGAGATCAGATCGAGCTGTTGGAATCCGTTTTTTCAAAGATATTTCCTCATCAAAAACTTGTTCTCGATGCAGATGCATTAAACCTTATCGCCAAACATTCTCTTTCGATTCCTCGCTCCCACGCATTCCTCACACCACACCCGGGCGAATGGAAACGACTCAGCGGCCTAGGCAGTGATGACGTTGAAAATCTTGCTTGGGCGCAGGAAAAAGGAGTAAATATCCTTTTAAAAGGTCATCGAAGCCGACTCTATACCTCTGAAGGCATCTTCGTGAACCCGACCGGAAACCCTTGTATGGCAACAGGCGGCTCCGGCGATGTATTAAGCGGCATCTTGGGTGCCCTATTAGCCTATTTCCCCTCCCCTCTTAACGCCTTCAAGGCGGCTGTCTATCTCCACGGCTACGTGGCGGATGAGCTTGCAAAAGCGCAATGCCCCGTTCTTCCCTCTCGCCTGATAGAAGCGCTTCCTCTTTTTATCCACCAATTTCAAAACAAATCCGGCCTTTGAAAAAGATCTTAGATTTTAAGAATATGCATATTTTCTTTCAAAATATGAGTTTGTTCTCAATTTTGTATCTTTCTTGCCTATTATATATCTGTGATATGTCGAAGTGTGTTATAATTTGGTGGATAGTTGGTGTCGGCAACTCATTTACCTAACAGGAATTATATATTTTTCATAATATTCCACAGGTCAATGAAATACCCGATAGAAGAAGCTATGAGATCATGGAGATACATATGTAATTAGTTAACTGAAAGGGGGGTATATCTTTTGCCTCTGACATCTGTGAAGTTTTTTTGATCCGCAGATGTTTTTGTTTTAATCGATTTAAGAATAGATACAAGGAGGAGTACCTTGAATGTGAAATTCGTCCTTCAGCGCATCGGCTATACGCTGTTCATGTTCATCTTCGTCATCACATTTAACTTTATTCTCTTCCGGCTGATGCCGGGAGATCCACTCTCCATCGTCGCCAAACAGTCCAAAGCCACGCCCGAAGGACGGGCGGCACTGGAGAGACTCTACGGACTCGATAAGCCGGTGACTGAACAATATTTTGACTATGTAAAATCCATGGCCACATTTGACTTCGGCACCAGTTTTAATTATAAAGAGCCGGTAGCGGGCATCATCTGGGATAAAGCAAAGAACTCCCTGATTCTTGCCGCATTTTCCGTTCCTTTGGGCATCGTGCTTGGGCTTACAGGAGGGTCCATGGCTGCGGCCAACCACGGAAAACTCAAGGATGCTTTTCTGACATCGACTTCCATGATCATATATGCCGTGCCTACCTTCTGGCTGGCGATGATTTTCCTGCTATATTTCGGTGTAAAATGGAGACTTGTGCCGATTAACGGCATGGTCACCGCAGGAGTGGATTTCAAGACTTGGGGAGCATACCTGAAAGATCTTGCGTGGCATCTTGTGACCCCCGCCGTCTCCTACGCACTCGCTATTTTCGGCGGATACTTTCTGATTATGAGAAGCTCCATGATCGACGTCTTCACGGAAGACTTCGTTCTTACAGCGCGTGCAAAAGGCCTTACCCGAAAGCAGGTCATCCGCCGTCACGTCGTTCCCAACGCTCTCCTTCCTGTCACCACTATGGTCGTCACCAGTCTCGCTTTGATGTTTACCGGCGCTTTCAGCATTGAAGTCCTCTTCAGCTGGCCGGGCATGGGGCGCCTGATGGTCGACTCTGTTACACGACAAGATTATCCGGTGATGCAGGCGACCAATTACCTGATCGCCGTCGTTATCATTCTCACCAATCTTGTCGTCGATCTTTTATACAGCTACCTGGATCCCCGGGTCAGGATACAGTAGGAGGGCAGAGTGGAATCAATGAATATTGATAAAGCGGCTCTCGAAGCAAGAGAAAAAGAGCTGAAAAAAATGCATCGTCGGGAAACACTGCATCTCTTCTTATCCAACAAGAGAGCACTATTTGGCACCGCACTTCTGCTTCTGTTCATCCTCCTTGCGATCTTCGGCCCCATGATCTACGAATACGAGCACGACGGCTACTTCCTCGGACCGCGGCTTGGCGCCCCTGTCCCTTCCTTCCTCCTCGGATTTGACGAAATGGGCAGAGACGTCTTCGGCGCGCTGATCTACGGGGCCAGAGCCTCTCTTATGATCGGCTTCTTCGTCACCTTGCTGATCGCAGTGGTAGGAACCACTTTCGGCATTGTGGCGGGCTACTATGGCGGCATCTTTGACATTATACTCATGAGAATCACGGAAGCGTTCATGATGATCCCGACGCTTCCTCTGATGCTCACCCTCGCCGCCATCATCGGTCAGAAATTCTCCAATATCATCCTCATCCTGGGATTGACCGGATGGACCGGTACGGCGCGCCTGGTGCGAAGCCAGACCTTCAGCATCAAAGAGAGAAACTATGTAGAAAGAGCTAGGGCACTCGGGGCAAGTGATGCGTATATCATGAGAAAGCATATCTTCCCCAATGTCTTCCCTCTTATCTTTTCAAATATCATCCTGCTGGTACAAAATGCAATTATTTCAGAATCGACCCTGGCCTTTCTGGGCATCGGAGATCCGAGCATTCCCACTTGGGGACAGCTTCTGCGCTCCGCCAGAGAACAAGGTGCCATCACCGTCGGCTCCTGGTGGCTCTTCATTCCCGCAGGTCTGTGCATCGTTCTCTTGGCCTCCTCTTTTGTCTTTATCGGCTACGGATTCGATGAAATCCTCAATCCCCGACTGAGAAAGAGGTAGACGATGAATCATCTTCTGGAAGTAAAAGATTTAAAAACATATTTCAGAATAAAAGCCGGTGAAGTAAAAGCCGTCGACGGCGTCAGCTTCACCATCTCCAAAGGAGAATCTCTCGGACTCGTGGGAGAATCCGGCTGTGGAAAGACGACGACAGCTCTCTCCGTCATCAAGTTGCTTCCCGACAACGGCTATATTGCCGACGGACAGATCATTTTTGACGGCAAAGATATCACTCACGCAAAAGACGAAGATCTCTACGATTTTCGCTGGACGGAGATGAGTATGATCTTTCAGGGCGCGATGAATGCCCTCAATCCCGTGCAAAAGGTCAGCGATCAAATAATGGAGGCACTTTTTCTCCACTATCCCCATATCACTAAAGAGGAAGCCCTAGCCAAAGTTGAACAGCTGTTTGAGCTGGTGGAAATCGACCCGAAGCTCATGCACGGCTATCCTCATGAGTTCAGCGGAGGCATGCGTCAGAGAGCCATCATCGCCATGGCACTTTCGTGCGATCCGAAACTCGTTATAGGGGATGAACCCACTACGGCGCTCGATGTCATGGTACAAGCGCAGATCATCAACCTCATTAACGACCTGCGCACCAAGCTCCAGATGAGCCTTCTCATGATCACTCACGACCTCTCCATCATCACTGAAGTCTGCGACCGCATCGCCGTGATGTATGCCGGAAAGATAGTGGAACTCGGAAGCACTCAGGAAGTCGTCACGCATTTCCTTCATCCGTATACCGAAAAACTCATCGGGGCGTTCCCCAATATCTACAAAGAGAGAAAAATGGTCGACTCTATTCCGGGGGATCCGCCCGATCTCTTCGACCCTCCACCCGGATGCCGCTTTGCTCCACGCTGTACAGAATGCATACAGGGACTCTGCGATGAAGTAGAACCTGAGCTCCTTGAGGTGCGGCCGGCACACTACGTCGCCTGTCACAGAAGGAAGGCAGACCATGAATAGCACACCTGTCGTCAGCTTGCAGGATCTAGAAGTGATCTTTAAGAGCAAGCAAGGATTTATCGATCAATATATTCTTCGAAAAAAGAAACTCGTCCACGCCGTCGACGGACTGAGTTTGGACATTTACCCCGGAGAGATTGTCTCTCTTGTAGGAGAATCAGGCTCCGGAAAGACGACAACCAACCGGGCGAGCCATCCTGCAGCTCACCCCCGTCACATCGGGCGAAGTGCTCTTTAAAGGATCCCCGATTCAGCCGAAAAATCGCCGGTATATGAAAGACTTCAGGCGCCAGGCACAGATGATCTTCCAAGATCCCTATCAGTCGCTGAACCCCCGATTCAATGTCTTTGAGATCGTGACGGAACCCCTTCTCTTTGAGGAGAAAAGCTACAGTCTGGCGGAAAAAGAGGTTCTCGCCCTTCAGGCACTGGAATTTGCAGGGCTGCGGCCGGCCATCGACTATCTCTACCGCTTTCCGCATGAACTCTCCGGAGGGCAGCGCCAGCGCGTTTCCATCGCAACCTGCTTCATCATGTCACCCGACTTAATCATCGCCGATGAGCCCGTGTCGATGCTCGACGCATCGGTGCGTGCCGATATTCTCAAACTCTTCGTCAATATGAAGGAAGAGCGGGGCACTGCTTTTCTCTTCATCACTCACGATCTTTCCCTTGCCTGGCTGATCTCTGATCGCGTCGCCATCATGTACCTTGGAAAAGTAATGGAAATCGGGCCTGCCGACATCATCTCCGGACAATGTCAGCATCCCTATTCCCAAGCGCTTACCTCGGTTCTGGCGATGGTCGGAGAAGAGCGAAGGCAAGAAAAGATCCTCCTTGAAGGCGAAACGCCCTCTCCGATCAATTTACCTTCGGGCTGTCGTTTCCACCCCAGGTGTCCCGTTGCGGCCGAGCGCTGCAGAAAGGAAGAACCTGAGTACTGCGAGGTCAATCCGGGGCATTTCGTGTCCTGCCATTATCCCGGATCACTACAAAAACACAAAGGAGACAAGTAAATGAAAAAAAGAATCAGTCTGCTGCTCATTCTACTGCTCATCATCAGCGCTCTCTGGTCATGCGGCGCTCCTCCCGGAGCAACCGATGCAGAGGGAGAAAAAGTGGATACTCCCGCTTCTGAGACACCTGCAGAAGACACGGAAGGCCAAGCTGCTACAGATGAAGCAGATGTCTTTCGCTACGGCTTTACCGGCTGGTGGCCCGACGGAAAGAACCCCCTGACAACCAGCTATGCAATCAGCACCACCGCCTATCACACCAATGTCTATGACGGTCTGATGATGCAGAATCAGGATATGGAATTCGTAGGGCGTCTGGCCGAAAGCTGGGACGTATCGGAAGACGGCCTCGAGTGGACATTCCACTTGAGAAAAGGCGTTAAGTTCCACGACGGAGAAGACTTTAACGCTGACGACGTCGTCTACACCCTCAACTCCATCATGGACTTCCATCTCTCACGCCATCTCTCCGCCATGGGCGGTGTCGTATCGGTTGAAAAAATCGACGACTATACCGTCAAAATCACAACAGAAGAGCCCAAGGCAAATATGATCGACGTCGGAATCATCGAAATCGTGCCGGAGCACATCTTTGCGCCGAACACCCCGGATGAAGCGTCTGCTCAAGCCTTTATCAACGAAACACCCATCGGAACGGGTCCGCTGATCTATGTGACGGATAGAAAAGACGAGTACATCCGCTTCAAGACCAATAAGGATTACTGGCTCGCCACTCCTGAGTACGATGAGTTCATCTTCGTATACTTCACCAACAACGACACGAAACTCCAGGCCCTTGAAAAAGGCGAAATCGACTTCTGCGCCATCAACGGCACACAGTTAGAGTACGCCAAGGGCATCCCCGATGTCGTCATCAACGAATACAACTCTATCTCCTTCACAGAACTCGGATTCAACATGTGGAACAGTGAAGAGAGCAAGGGCAATCCCATCGTACGCGACAACAAATATCTGCGCCAGGCGATTGACTACGCCATCGACTACGATCAGATGGTAGAGTACGCTCTTGGCGGTCTGGGCGTCGTCCACAAGGGACTGATCCCCAGAGAAACTCCCTGGAGATGGGATCCCCCGGCAGACAAACTGCGCGAATACAACCCCGAAAAAGCCATGGCGCTTCTTGACGAGCACGGCTTTGTCGACGTCGACGGCGACGGACTTCGCGAAGATCCCGACGGAAATAAGATGAAGCTGCGCTGCGCCGTCATCGAGGGCTCCTACAAAGATCAGTCTCTGGTCGTGCAGAAGAACCTCAAAGAAATCGGCCTCGATGTCGAATTCAACCTGATGGACAGTGCCCGCCAGAGCGACATCATCGATACGGACAACGGCGTCGATACCGACCTGTATTTCTGGGGCTGGTCAGGTGACTACACCGATCCCAACTTCATCCTCTATGTCATGACCACCGATGCCGTCACCAGCGGATCAAGCGACTGCTTCTGGTCCAATGAAGAGTACGATGCCCTCTATCAAAAACAGTCGGTCACCATCGACTACGATGAGCGCATGGAAATCGTTCACCAGATGCAGGAACTGATCTACGAAGAAGCCCCCTACCTGATCCTCTACAACTCCAAAGCCATCCATGTCTATAACGGAGCTACATGGGAAGGACTGGAGACATTCCCGGGAACAAGCGGCGGCTATCTCAACCTCTGGACAAAGATCGGTCTGAGGAAAATCAAATAACAGGCAAAGAAAAGCCCTTCTAAACAAGGAGGGCTTTCTTACGAGGTGTCATGAAATACTACAATCAGAGAAATTATCCCCATATCCTCTACCCGAGTGAAGAATATCCCGAAGAGAGCATCAGCCTTGCAGGATGCGGTCCTGTCAGCTGCTCCATGCTTGTTGAAAATCTGACAGAACATGCTTTTTCACCAATTGAAGCCGCTGAGTACGCTCTCGAAGTCGGCTCTCGCGACGACAGCGGCACAAACATGACAATTCTAGGGCCAAAAGTGGCTGAAAAATTCGGATTCCACTATCACACGGGAAATGACGAAAAAGAATTGCTGGATTTTCTCGGGCAGGAAAAAGGATTTGTCATCGCCAACTCAGGTGGAGATGAGGAAGGCTACACAGGCGTATTTTCACACGGTGGACACTATATTCTCCTTACGGCGGCTAAGGGAAGAGTCATCGAGGTTCTCGACCCCTCACTCTATCCCGATAAATTCAACACGCCGGAACGAAGAGGAAAAGTCTTCTGGGTAGGAGAGCGCGTCTATTGTGATGTACAGTTCATCATGGAGGACTGCAGAAATCGGGATCCCGGCTTTTACTACTTTAGGCCGGTTGAGAAATAAGCGCTATATCAAAAAAGGGGACCGCAGGTAAAAGCGGTCTCCTTTTTATAATGCACAATGAATATCTAACCTTCAATCGCCGTGCCGCTTCTTCCCTCCATGGCCTCTCCCGCCTTCAAGAGCGAAGCGATGATCGCCTTTCTCCCTTTCCTGCTTTTAGCAAAAGCGACCGATGCTTTCATCTTCGGCAGCATGCTCCCTGCGGCAAAATGTCCCTCTTCAATGTATCTTTCTGCTTCCTCTACACGAAGTTTCTTTAGTTTTTGCTCATTTGACATGCGGAAGTAAATGGAGGCATGCTCTACCTCTGTGAGGATCAACAGCACATCTGCATCCAGGTCTTCTGCCAGCCTCTCAGCGGCAAAATCCTTATCGATGACGGCATCGACACCGGCAAGAGACCCGTCACTTTGCTCGACAACCGGAATTCCTCCTCCGCCACTTACGACCATCACCGATTTTCCCCAGAGCGCTTTTATTGGTTCAATTTCCACAATCTTTATAGGCATCGGAGAAGCGACGACTCGCCGCCATCCTCTCCCGGAATCCTCTTTTACTGTATAACCTTTTTCATCAGCCAGCGCCAGTGCCTCCTTTTCGGAATAAAAAGGGCCGATGGGCTTCGTAGGATGCTCAAACGCAGGGTCGCTCGGATCCACCACCATCTGCGTCACGAGGCTCACCACGGGAAGATCGATCCCTCGCTTGGCAATTGCCGGCTTTAGAGCCTGCTGAATATGATAGCCGATATATCCTTGGCTCATCGCACCACATACGTCAAACGGCATGGAAGGCGTCACATCCGACGCCGCTTCGGAAGCAAGATGGATCCTTCCCACTTGAGGGCCGTTTCCATGAACGATGGCAACCTCATATCCGGCAGCGATGATGTCTGCGATATACTCCACCGTCTGTTTAACAACTTCCAGCTGAGAAGCAGCCGTAGCGGGAAGTCCCTTTTCTTCCAGCGCATTGCCTCCAAGCGCTATGATGACTTTTGTTCTTTTCATATCCTCTCCGATCTCCGTTGATAGACCTTTTTTCTGCCGCTCCTATCATAAACCCGCAAAAAGACAGATGTAAATGTCTATTTGAAGATTTTTACGAAAAGCCCCTCCGGGATGCATATCTTTTCTTTTCGAAATCGCGTGTATGCATTTCTTCTGTTCTATGGGAATATCTGAAAACCCGGCTCCGTATCCTTCTCAAAGACCCTCAGGATCTAATGTGCGATACACCAGACAAACTCTTTATGCTTTCATACATAAAGACCCGGAACGTTTCGGATGTCAAAACATCCTCTGTCTTCGTTAAATATATAATTATTTCAACTTTTCTCTCCTTCTTCATAGTGAGCTTCCATGCTATAATTGGGTAAACATGAAGAAGACAAAAAACTGCCGAATGGCAATTTGGACAAACAATCCACGGGTGTTGCAAGAAAAGCCGATTGAGAACATCCTATTTTTTGACGAATCGATGGCTTCTTTATTTGTGCGCATTCGAGATGCTGTTCATATGGGATGGATTTTGCGCACGCATCCTTTGAGCGGAAGTGTGCGACCCTCCGAGACACCGTTTAAGTCCGTCCTCATGGAAAAAGGCGATACCTTGGATTTCGATTCACTCGCCTTGATTGAGTCGGCGATCGCCACAGAAAAGAAGACCCGTGAAACCCGGCACTACTTGCTCGATGAGATTGCCAGAGAAGATGCGATGTTGATCGATCTCTCGCTGATCCAAAATGCCATCCGATAAAGCTGCAAGAGGAGAATAAATGGAAAAATTATACGATGTCATTATTATAGGCGGGGGACCCGCCGGCCTTACCGCCGCTCTCTATGCAGGACGAGCAAAAATGAAAACTCTCCTATTTGAAGGAGAGGCCTTCGGCGGGCAAATCGCACTGACGACAGAGGTTGAGAACTATCCCGGCGGCGCGCTCAATATTACCGGACCCGGACTGGTCGCTCGAATGGCGGAACAGGCAGAGCATTTTGGAGTGGAACTCAAAAAGGAAAACGTCACCGATGTTGATTTTTCCTCCAAAGATAAAAAAGTGACCACTTCTAAAGGCGAATACTTTGCCAAGAGCGTCATCGTCGCCACGGGAGCCAATCCCAGAAAACTCGGCGTTCCCGGAGAAGACGTTTTAACGGGAAAAGGCGTCAGCTATTGCGCCACCTGTGACGGCGCGTTTTTCGAAGAACTGCCCATCTACGTCATCGGCGGAGGGGACACGGCTGTTGAAGAAGCTGTATTCCTTGCAAAATTCGGGCGTAAAGTCTACATCGTCCACCGCAGAGACGAGTTACGCGCTGCACGATCCATCCAGGACAAAGCGCTCAACACTCCCAATATCGAAGTCATCTGGGACTCCGTCGTAGAAGAGATTAGCGGAGACGGACTCGTAGAGAGGCTCGTTCTCAAAAATGTAAAAACGGGAGAACGGACGGAAATCCTTGCCGACGAAGACGACGGCACCTTCGGCGTCTTTGTCCTTGTCGGCTACATTCCTGCCAATGAACTCCTGAAAGACAAAATCGCACTCGACGAGCAGGGATACGTCCCTGCCGGAGAAGATATGAAGACGAATGTCCCCGGAGTCTTCGTCGCAGGTGATCTGCGCGCCAAGAAGCTCCGACAAGTCGTCACTGCCACCAGCGACGGAGCTCTGGCCGCCATTGCGGCTGAAGCCTATGTCGAACACGAATACTAAGGAGGAAACATGCTGGAACTCAATCGCGAAAACTTTGAAACCGAAGTACTCAAAAAAGAAGGCTACGTTCTCGTCGATTACTGGAGCCCCAGTTGTGAGCCCTGCAAAGCCATGATGCCCGCCATCGAGGAACTGGCAGGAAAATACGGTGACAAAGTTCACTTCACTTCGCTTGATATCACGAAAGCACGGCGCGTGGCCATCGGGCAGAGAGTATTGGGTCTGCCGACGATCATCCTCTACAAAGACGGCGAAAAATGCGAAGAGCTCGGAGCCGATGTCGTCAGCGCCGCCGCCGTCGAAGAGATGATTCGCCGCCATACAGGAGCATAATATGCGTCTGGAACTCGGCGTCATACACATTTGCGATGTACAGTTCGGCTCGACGACTTCCGTAAAAGACGGAGTGCTCTATGTCGATGCCGACGCTCTTGCCGCTCATCTCAAAGAACATGAAGAGCGCCTCGTCGACGTCAAGGTGCATCTTGCCAGACCCGGTGAAAGTGTGCGCATCACGCCTGTAAAAGACGTCATTGAGCCCCGCGTAAAGGTCGATACGGAAGCTCAGATCTTCCCCGGCACTGTTTCCAAAGTTCTTCCTGTAGGAAGCGGACGCACTCACGTCTTGCGCGGAGCTGCCGTCGTTACCACAGGAAAAATTGTCGGATTTCAAGAAGGCATCGTCGATATGTGCGGCCCCGGTGCCGACTATACGCCATTTTCTCAGCTCAACAATGTCGTCTTGGAGTTCACATTGCAGGACGGCCTGGCAGCTCACGACAAGGAAGAAGCGCTCCGCTTCAGCGGCCTGCGCGCCGCTAAATTCCTCGCCGAGCCGGCAAAAGAGATGGAGCCGGACGAGATAACAGCCTTTGAAACCCTTTCTCTTATAGAAGGCGTCAAGGCCTATCCCGATCTTCCGCGCGTCGCCTATCTGCAGATGCTGCAGAGCCAAGGCCTTCTTCATGACACGTATGTCTACGGAGTCGATGCAAAGCAGATCTTGCCGACTCTGATTCACCCCACCGAGATCATGGACGGAGCCATCATATCCGGGAACTGCGTCTCGGCTTGTGACAAGAACACGACATATCATCACCAGAACAACCCCGTCGTAGAGGACTTGTTTGCCAAGCACGGCAAAGAACTCAACTTCGTCGGTGTCATCATCACCAACGAAAATGTCTTCCTGGACGACAAAATCCGCTCCTCCGATTGGAGCGCAAAACTGGCACAATACCTCAGCCTCGACGGCATCATCATCAGCCAGGAGGGATTCGGAAACCCCGACACCGACTTGATCCTCAACTGTAAAAAAATTGAGGCTTTAGGAATTCCCACCGTCATCATCACAGATGAGTATGCCGGAACCGACGGGGCGTCGCAGTCTCTGGCCGATGCCGATCCGGCAGCAAATGCCGTTGTCACCGGCGGAAACGCCAATGAAATGGTTGTCCTGCCCAAACTCGACCGCGTCATCGGTGACGTCGACGTCGTCCATGTCATCGCCGGCGGAAGCGACAAAGCGATCAAGGAAGACGGATCCCTTGAAGTAGAACTTCAGGCGATCACCGGGGCTACAAATGAACTGGGCTTCAACAAGCTCAGTGCCAAAGGATATTAAATCATTACTTTAAGACGAAACCGGAAAGGAAGGGAAAAATGAGCCTGTATGATGGCAAAAAGGTCATTCTGATCGGCGACAGGGACGGAATTCCCGCACCCGCCATGGAAGAGTGCCTGAAAAACACAACGGCTGAAGTGGTGTTTGCCACGACCGAATGCTTTGTCTGAACGGCCGCAGGAGCCATGGATCTGGAAAACCAGCGTAGAGTAAAAGAGATCACTGAAGAGTACGGAGCCGACAACGTGATTGTCGTCATCGGAGGAGGCGAAGCGGAAGCTGCAGGCCTTGCCGCCGAAACCGTCACCGCAGGAGATCCTACGTATGCAGGTCCTCTGGCAGGAGTCTCGTTGGGACTCAGAGTATACCATGCAGTAGAGCCACAATTTAAAGACGAAGTGGATAGTGATACTTACGATGAACAAATCGGCATGATGGAAATGGTTCTGGATGTCGATGCCATTCAGGAGGAGATGAGCTCCATCCGAGAGCAATTCTCTGACTACGACGACTAAGAAAGGAGCTTGTGTGAGCAAGATCCGCGTTCTCCACTATATCAACCAGTTCTTTGGCGGCATCGGTGGAGAGGAAAAAGCAGATATTGCGCCTTCTCTTCGCGAAGGCAAAGTCGGACCGGGTATGGCAATCCAGGGCGCATTCCGCAATGAGGCGGAGATTGTCGCCACGATCATCTGCGGAGACTCCTACTTTAACGAAAATCTCGAAAAAGCACAGGAGGAAATTCTACAGATGGTACGTGAGATCTCTCCGGATCTCTTTATCGCCGGCCCCGCCTTTAATGCAGGACGCTACGGTGTCGCCTGTGCGACGATCGCAGCGGCTGTAAAAGAGGAGTTGGGCATTCCCGCCATCACCGCCATGTATGAAGAAAATCCCGGCGTGGATCTCTTCAGAAAACAGCTTGAGATCGTGCCTACCACGAATTCAGCTGCCGGCATGCGAAATGCGGTGAAAGGTCTGGTGCCCCTGGCGCTCAAGCTCGCCCGAGGCGAAGAGCTGCTCGGCCCCGAGGAAGAAGGATACTTCCCCAAAGGAATCCGAGTCAACTACTTTGCCGAGAAGCGGGGAAGCGAGCGCGCCGTCGACATGCTGTTAAAGAAGATAAAAGGCGAAGAATTCAAGACGGAATTTCCCATGCCCGTCTTTGACCGGGTGGATCCCGCCGCTCCACTGACAGACCTCAAGAGCGCCACGATCGCCTTGGTCACATCCGGGGGAATCGTCCCCAAGGGCAATCCCGACCGCATTGAGGCATCCAACGCCTCAAAATACGGAGCTTACTCCTTGGAAGGATTTGTCGATCTGACGGAGGATACCCACGAGACGGCTCATGGTGGATACGATCCCGTCTATGCCAACCGGGACGCCGACCGCGTACTTCCTGTCGATGTCCTTCGCAAAATGGAGGCCAACGGGGAAATCGGAAAACTCCATGAGATGTTCTACACGACGGTCGGAAACGGAACAGCCGTAGCCAGCGCCAAAGCCTATGCAGCCGATATCGGACAAAAGCTTCTGGCAGCCGGTGTCGATGCGGTGATTCTAACCTCGACATGAGGCACCTGTACTCGTTGCGGTGCAACGATGGTCAAGGAGATCGAGCGAACGGGACTTCCGGTGGTGCACATGTGCACCGTCGTACCCATCAGTTTGACAGTCGGAGCCAATCGCATTGTTCCGACCGTTGCGATCCCCTATCCTCTGGGCAATCCCGCCTTGGAGGAGAAAGAAGAAAAGATACTCAGAGAGAGACTGGTCAGGCGGGCGCTCAATGCGCTTACCGAACCGGTTGACTCCCAGACTGTTTTTGAGAAGTAGGATAAAGGGTGATAGAGATATCACCCTTTCCCATGAAGCATAAGGAGGAAGGATGTTCCCAAGTTTACGAGCCGCATCGTATGTACTGGTACACGCTCCCGATATGGTCATCCATAACGGTTCCACACAAGTTGTGGAGCGCACGGTCAATCCGGAAAGCGAGTACCTCAAAGCACTTCCCAATCATCTGAGGACGTTTGAGGAAGTCGTCGCCTATGCCCCCAATCAGGTCTATATCGGCAATATGAAGCCTGAAGAACTTCGCGAAATCAAAGAACCCTGGTTTGATAAGCCGGTTGCGTCCGCTTCCGCCGACGGACCCATGGGTCGTATCTTTGAGGAACGGCTGCTCATAGGCCTTATCAAAGCCTGTGATGCCTTTGACCTTGTGCTGCTTGAAGAGAGCTTTACAGAAGAAGTTCAGCCCGACATCGAAGCTCTCAATCTGCCTGAAAAATACAAGAAGCTCAAATCCGGCGTAGAGATCGAGCGCATTCAATCAGAAATTGAAGATCGCCATGCCGAACCCCTTGTGACCGGAGGGAAAGTCGTCGGCTGCGTCAAGCGCGCTCATGACATCGACCCCAATCTCGATAGCCATGTCATCTTGGAAAACCTCGTTGTCAAGGCGACAGGCGTTCTCTCAGGCTTGGAGCTTTTGAAAAAATACGACATCGACCCACTGAGCATTCCCTATGTCATCGAATGTTCCGAAGAAGCTGCAGGAGATATGAACCAGCGCGGAGGAGGCAACTTTGCCAAGTCCATCGCCGAAATCATCGGAGCGGACAATGCCACAGGAAGTGATACCAGAGGCTTTTGCGCCGCCCCCATGCACGCCATCGTCAAAGCCTGCGCCCTCGTCAAAGCGGGCGTCTACGAAAATGTGCTCGTCCTCGCAGGAGGCGCCACCGCCAAGCTCGGCATGAATGGAAAAGACCACCTCAAAAAAGATCTTCCCATTCTTGAAGATGTATTGGGAGGTTTTGCCCTTCTCATCACGGAAAACGACGGCGTCCATCCGATTTTCAGGACCGATCTCATCGGCCGCCACACGGTGGGCACCGGTTCATCTCCACAAGCCGTCATGACGAGCCTGATCACAGGTCCGCTCGACAAAGCCGGCTTAAAGATCACCGACATCGATGTCTACTCTGTCGAAATGCAAAACCCCGATGTCACCAAGCCGGCAGGTGCCGGAGACGTCGCAAACGCCAACTACAAAATGATCGCCGCTCTTGCCGTCATGCGTAAAGAAATCGAGCGCGCACAGATCAACGATTTCGTCCGGACACACGGTCTTCCGGGCTGGGCTCCGACACAGGGGCACATCCCCTCCGGAGTTCCTTATGTCGGCCATGCTCTTCAGTCTTTCCTAAATGGCGATATTGAAAAAGCGATGATCGTCGGGAAGGGAAGTCTCTTCCTGGCTCGCATGACCAATCTCTTTGACGGCGTCTCTATCATTATGGAGAAAAACCCGGGCGTCGCCGAGGAAGCCGGCGTCAGTAAAGATGACATCCGAAAGATGCTCTCTGAAGCACTGAGGGACTTTGCCGCTTCTCTGGGGGAATAATGAGCATCAAGCGTCAGATTCAAGAAGTATTTGAAGAACTCGCTCTTTCACTGGAGACGGGAGTCGGAAAACGCGTCCCTATCGGCATCACTCTTGCCGGAAGCGAACTCGGTCTTGATGTCATACTGAAGGCAGCCGAAGAGTTTGCTGTGGATAATCCCGGTGCCGAAGTCGTAGCTATCGGCCCTCCGGTAGACACCTTTCTAACCTTGGAGACGGCAGAAGATGAGCAGGCGCAGGCCCGGAAGATGGAAGAACTCCTCGACGAGGGGAGAATCAAAGCGTGTGTGAGCATGCACTACAATTTCCCTTTGGGAACGGCGACGGTCGGAAAAGTCGTCACCCCGGCAAAGGGAAAAGAAGTATTTCTCGCAACGACGACAGGAACACCCGGCACGCAGCGCATCCCTTCGATGGTGCTTGGGACCCTCGCCGGCATCATCGCCGCAAAGGCAAGCGGCATTGAAAAGCCCACGGTCGGCATCTTAAATCTCGACGGCGCCAGGGCAGTGGAAAGAAGTCTGAGAGAGCTTGCAGACGGAGGCTATGAGATCCACTTTGCGGAGTCCTCTCGCGCAGACGGAGGAGCCGTGATGCGTGGAAATGACCTCCTGCAGGGTTCAGCCGACATTCTCGTCACCGACAGCCTCACCGGAAATCTTCTTCAAAAAACCCTTTCCGCCTTTAACAGCGGAGGAGGATACGAGACGACCGGAGAAGGCTACGGCCCGGGAATCGGACCCGATCAGGAACGACTCGTCTTCATCCTCTCGCGCGTATCGGGAGCCCCGGTTATAAAAGGCGCGTTGAAATACGCTCTTCGCATGTTGCAAGGAAACTGGAAAGAAGTGGCAAAGCGTGAGTATGAAGCCGCAGAAAAAGCCGGGCTTCAATCCATCCTCGCTAAAAACGAACCCAAAAAAGCGGAACAAGACCAAGAAATGGTGCCTCCGCCGGAAGAGGTCGTCACAAGCGAGATCAGCGGCATCGACATTTTGGAGCTTGAAGCGGCAGTTCGAGTTCTTTGGAGAGAAGGAATCTACGCCGCAAGCGGAATGGGCTGCACCGGCCCCATCATTCAAGTGAGCGATGCCAATCTCCAAAAGGCCA
>JAAYOV010000008.1 GCA_012520095.1 Tissierellia bacterium
GAGAAGCGAGGAGAACTTGACAATTATCAAGCCTGGAAAGAAAGCCTTGCCTCCCTTCCGAAGGCGCTGCGCAAAGTGCGTGAAGAAGAATCGCGCTCAGAAGAGTTTGTCAACTTCATTCAGGAAGGCCCCATGATCATGATGACAGGCAGCGGCGTTAACTATGGAGAAGCGTATATGTTTTCTATGTGCATTCTCCAGGAGATGCAGTGGATTCCCGCTCAGTGGATCCATGCGGGGGAATTCTTCCACGGGGCGTTTGAAATACTTGTCGAGGACACGCCGCTTCTGGTGCTTCACGGAGAAGATAAGACGAGACCGCTTTCACAGCGCGTTATCGATTTTGCCTCAAACATTACGAAGAGGTTGTTCGTCATCGATGCAAAGGATTATACTCTTGACGGCGTCAAGGCGGAGCACCGCGGTTTCTTAAATCCGTTCATTTTCATGGCGGTTTTGGGAAGACTCGGAGACGATTTGGCCGAAGCGAGAAATCATCCTCTCACCACCAGGCGCTACATGGGCAAGGTAAAATACTAAACGAGCCTCATGACCCGAAAAAGTACAAGGAGGGCGTATGGCGAGTCTCTCACTTAATAATGTAAGAAAAATCTACCCCGGAAATGTTGAAGCGGTAAAAGGATTCAACATCGACATTGAAGACAAAGAATTCATCGTCCTTGTCGGACCCTCAGGCTGTGGGAAATCGACGACGCTGCGAATGATTGCAGGTCTTGAGGATATCACGGAGGGGGATCTTCTCATCGACGGAGAGAGAGTCAATGACACGCATCCGAAAGATCGTGATATTGCCATGGTCTTTCAGAACTATGCACTCTATCCGCACATGAGCGTCTACGACAATATGGCTTTCGGTTTAAAAATCAAAAAAACGCCGAAAGAAGAGATTGACAAAAGAGTCAAAGAAGCCGCAAAAATTCTTGAGATTGTCGATCTATTAGACAGAAAACCCAAGGCGCTCTCCGGGGGGCAGCGCCAGCGCGTGGCGCTTGGCCGGGCGATGGTGCGAGAGCCGAAGGTCTTTCTCATGGATGAGCCTCTTTCCAACCTCGATGCAAAACTTCGCGTGCAGATGCGCTCTGAGATTACAAAGCTCCATCAGCGTCTTGAGACGACCTTCATCTATGTGACTCACGATCAGACAGAGGCAATGACCATGGGGACGAGAATCGTCATCATGAATCAGGGCGATGTCATTCAGATCGCTTCGCCTCAGGAGCTTTATGACTTTCCGAACAATATTTTTGTCGCGCGGTTTATCGGAAGTCCGCAGATGAATATCTTCAGTGCTACCGTCATAGAAGAAGACGGAAAATGTGCCTTGAAGATGGAGGATGGAACGGTGCTTCATGTTTCATCCAATCGCGAAGAAGCACTGCGCGCAGGCGAGTATATTGGCAAAGAAGTCTATATCGGAATGCGTCCTGAAAATCTTCATGAAGCGGGAATCGATCCACTGGCAAACAATTTTGCGGTGCTGAGAGCGACCGTCGAGGTAGCTGAGCGGATGGGCTCAGACACGTATCTCTATATGACGCTGTGTGGAGAGAATACGATTGCAAGAGTCGATCCAAGGAGCAATAAAGATGTAGGCGATGAGGTGGAACTCCATATTCACTTCCATCGTATCCATGTGTTTGACAAGGAAACAGAATTGAGTATCGGCTGATGAAGTTTGTAGAGCCGATGGCTTGGCAGAAAGTCAAAGAGCAATTGATGGCGGATATGTTGTCTGACGATGTCAAAGATGGTGACAGGCTGGACAGCGAGCGCAAAATGATGCGCCGTTTTGGCGTGACCAGAGACACTCTTCGCCGGGCATTTGTAGAGCTTCGCAGAGAAGGACTCATATACTCTGTGCCCGCATCCGGTCATTTTGTTGTAAAGAATAAAAACATTCGAAATCTGCGTGATCTTCAGAGCTTGACAGATTGGGCGAAGGAGCAAAGGATCGTTCTTGAAACGGAGGTTTTGAAGCAAAGGGTCATCGAAGCGGACAATGAGATTGCTAAAAGACTTCGCCTGGATTTGGGAAGCCCGGTGTTCTATCTGCAAAGATTGCGAATGCTTGATGGCAAGTTGAGTCTCATTGAGAACTCGCACATCAGCTTGAGCCGTTTTCCCGGCATAGGCAGTATCGATTTTGAATCAAAGAGCCTCTATCAATCCATGGAGGAGATGGGGGCTCTTTTTTCTCACGGTGAAGAGGAAATCTCCGTAACACATTTGAATCGGGAAGAGGCCGGTCTGTTTGACCTCCCGTTTGGTTCGCCTGCATTTTTCTTGCGAAGTGTTGTCTATGATGCAGATGATATTCCGCTTGAATATCTCTACTCTGTCCATCCTTATAAATACCAGTCCTTTCGCTATGACAGTGCGGAGGAAAACCGTGAATAAGCCTTTCTATTTACAGCTGAAGGAAGTTCTTCAGGAAATGATTGAAGACGGGACATTCTCCCCGGGAAAAGAGTTGCCCAGTGAACATCAGATTGCTGAGCGCTACGGGGTGCACCCTCATACGACACGTGCAGCGCTGAAGCTTCTTGAAAAAGATGGCTTTTTGCAGATCGTGCCGAGAAGAGGGGCATTTGTCAGTCTCCGAAATTATTCAGAAATTTCGGAGGATCAGGGGTTTACAATTCCTAAAGACAAGAGAAAGAAGCGAAGACGGACGAAGATTGTCTTGCGAGAAGCGGGGCCCTATTATGCAAAGATTCTTCGGATAGACCCGCGAGACGAACTCTACTATTTCAAAAGAATAGAAGGGATGAAGGAACCCCTCTATCTGGAAGAAGTGTTTCTGCCCGTTAAAAAAGTCCCCCGGCTTTCCGAAATGAACCCCGACATCTTTCCTCTTTATGAAATCCTTGCCCAAAATGACATATTGATTGAGCGGACTTCTCAGCGTTTGAAGATCAGTGATGCGTCCAAAAGCGTGCGTAAAAAGTTAAAGCTTCTTGACGGGGAAGTCGTTCTTCTCTTGGAGCGAGCAGACTTCGATCGAGAGGGGCCGGTTGTATTTATGAGATACTATGTGCGAAGTGAAGATCTGGCCATTGAGGTGAAATTTAAGAGAAACCGTATTAATAAATGATAGAGGCCGGACGAGCTTCCGTATAGAATAGGATATGCGATGTCTTGAGATGTCGCTATTTTTTATGCTTAGAATTCATGGGGCGTCGGAATAGAAAAAGACCTGTGCTTTCAAGGACACAGGTCTTGAAACAATGTACAGTTTATGGCGTATCGGAAGGCATCACCATGCGCTCTGTCTGCTTCGGCAAAAAGAGCGTGAGGATAAATCCGATGATAAAGAGCGGAAGGATCCCTAAAATAGAATATTTGGCAACCCCTGTAGCTCCTTCAATGAGGCTCATAACGGCCGGACCCAAGATAGCGGCAAACTTCCCGAAGATGTTGTAAAAGCCGAAAAACTCATTTGATTTTTCTTTCGGGATGATTCGTGCAAAATAGCTTCGAGAAAGAGCCTGTATTCCCCCCTGTGCCAGTGCCACCATGCCACCTAAGATGAAGACATGGGTAAGAGTGCTCATGCTGTATGCAAAGAATACCGTAATGATGTAAATGGCGATGGCAACGCGGATCATGGTGAGAGTTCCAAATCGATTGGCAAGACGGCCGAAGAGAAGGGCACAGGGAAAGGCGACGATCTGAATGATCAGCAGGATAGCGAGTAAGGTAAATGTATCCAAGGCATCGGAACCTAATACGCTTGTCGCATAGGGAACGACCATCTTGATAATCGTATCGACGCCGTCAATATAGAAGAAATAGGCAAGAAGAAAGAGAAAGGCGACTTTCAAGTGGCGAATTTCTTTAAAAGTCGTACCGAGGCGAATAAAACTGTTTCGGATAGGCTGAGGTTCGGGTTCGACATAATAGACTTGGCGCACGTATCGCAGCATGGGAACTGTCAGGAGCGCCCACCAAACGGCCGTGATGAGAAATCCAATTTGGTATCCGAGCGCTACGTCCATGCCCATGAAATATACGACAGCCAAGGAGATTCCAAACGGAAAAATGCTGGCGATATAGCCATAGGCGAATCCTCTGGCGCTGATCATGTCCATTCGCTCGTCAGTGGTGACATCTGTGAGGAAAGAGTCGTAGAAAATATTTGCTCCTGAAAAACCGACGCCGCTTAAGATATAGATGAATGCCAACGCCCGCCATTGTCCGTTGGGAACAAAAGCCAGGGCTGCGGTCATCAGGACACCCAATGCAAAGAAGAAGAAAAAGAAGCGCTTCTTTTTATCCTTGTAGTCAGCGATGGTGCCGAGTATGGGGCTCAGCAAGGCGATGATAATACTCGCCAGTGAATTAAAATAGCCGAGGGTCATGGAATTGCCGCTGAACATCCCAAAGAGCACCGGGAACAGGGCGGTCGTGATTGCCATGGAGTAGGCGGAATTCCCGCAGTCATACAGGATCCAGCTTATCTCACGGATTCTTTGTTCTCTTGTCACTTTTTGCGTCATAATGATTTCCCTTTACTGTTGATATGTGTATTCATATCTTATCATACGGTTTTTTAACTTTGCGTTAATTCCAATAAAGACGCTTGTGCCAAGTCTCTTTTGTATTCGCCAAAAGGATCGAGATGATTAAAAACGACCGTTGAGAATCATCACAATCAATACACTTGTCGCAAGGACAAGGAGAGAGACGAGTAAAATCCCTGCGCGAGACTGTGCTTTTTCTGTGTTCGGGTGAGATTGGGGGATGAGATGAACTTTGCGAAGAGTTTCGACGACAGGTTTATAAATGATCATAATCAATGCGGCATTGATGCTCCCCTTGATGAGATTGAAGGGCAAGATGGCGGGAACCAAAAGTTCGACCACTTTCTCTCGGGGAATCCCCATATAGATAGGTGTAATGATGTAGTTCCATAGAAGCATGACCAAAGTCATCGTCAGGATGCCGCTGATCAAGCCGTATACAGCGCCCTTTAAGGTGCGGCGACGCTTATAGATGAGGGCGGCAGGCGCAACCAAAGCCGTACTTGCCAGCACATTCATAAAAAAGCCGATCACCCCGGTTTCGCTCAGAGTAAACATCTCGATGAGAGAGACGAGAACGGATACGAGAAAGGCTGAAAATGGACCATAGATAAACCCTGTGATGGCAAGCACGATATCTTTCGGGTCATAGCGCAAAAAGAGGAACATCGGGGGAAGACCCTTGGAAACCATAGTTACAATATAGGCGAGTGCCGCCATCATTGCCATCGTCGTCAGTTGCTTTGTTCGCTGTGATTTTTGCATATTTGCCTCCAAAAATAAAAATTGCCTGAATATTCTTCAGGCAACGATATACACACAAATAAAAATATCATCTTCTTTCATCCAGACTGTACTGTCGGTATTGGAAATGAACCAATTCAGCGCCTGAGCGCTCGCGGACTTTACCGCCGGTCGGGAATTTCACCCTGCCCTGAAGAATGTATTCTCTTTTCTTCAGTATAACGCATTGCAGATGATTGTAAAGGGCTCTTGTCAAAATAAAGCGGATGAACAAACAATCCCCCATGTTCATGGGGGATGTTGCATTACAATAATGTTTGGAACTACTTCTCCAATGTGTGGACAGTGACTTCGCCTTCCGACATGACGCCGGTGATCGCAAAGGTGTCCCCCGGTTTTGCAAAGGCGAGAAGGCTTCCGATTTCTTTTGCCAGGGCAGAATAGATATTGCTATCTTCTTTGACGAGGAAATAATATAGTGTATTTCCGTCGATGACCACCTCATGCAGTTCTTTGATGGTGATGCGTTTTTCGACAAAAGAACCGACTTCGGCACCGAGCTCTGAAGGGTGAGAAGATGCATAGACGCGTAATGCTTCAGAGACGGTATCCTCCACGATGACCTTTGTAAAGTCCACCGCATCTACAAGAGCGTAAAGCTTGGCGACTTTTGCTGCGTCCTTGAGGCTCATGAAGTACACAGGATCTCCTCCTAAGTTTAAAAGAACCGGGAATGTAGGGGTGTAATTCTTTTCCTGTACCGCGCCTTTGGCAGATGCCATGGCGGAAATTTCTGTGGCGGAGGGAACGGAGTAGAACTTGGTCTCTTTTGTCCTCAGGTTGATGTAATAGAAGCCGAGATTGGAGGTGTCGGCTCGCACGGAGGTGACGCCGGTCACTTGATAGATATCTGTATCAAGAGAGATGTAATTGTAGCCTTCCGTTGTCTGTGTGACATTTTTCTGTCCGATGATCGAGTTGAAAAACCCTCCTTGATAGAGCCCTTTCATATCGAGTTGACTCATGATCATCTCAGAGGGATAGACCCTGTCGACCCATGGAGGCACATCAGCTGTATCATAGCTGACGCTTTCGCCCGTATGAGCATCGGTGATGATGGCGCCCTTGGCGTCAAGCCCGCCGAACAAGAAGATGCGCTTTGTGAGAATGGGGGTGACATAATAGGCATTGCCTTCGTCATCGAGTTCGAAATTTGTCTCTCCGAGGAGATGGAAGGGATACTGAAAGCGAATCTTTCTGTGGATGTTCCTCATCAGATAGTCGCTGGAGGAATACATGATAGGATTGTCCAGCTTCACCAAGTCTCCCTCTTGGTTCGTCATATCCACGGAGATATAGTACTGCAGGCCGTCTCGATAATTGCTGATGTATTTGATGATATCAAAATATTTGATCGGGGAGACGCGAATGGGCTTTCCGTTGATGTTAATTTGTGCATAATTGGCATCAATTTCAAATTGGCTGACGAGTTCAGCGATGGCTCCCATCTGTTTTTCACCGATGATGCTGGCGGTTTCTCTATCGACAATGGGAATCTGTGAAATGGAAATGCGCTGGATATCTTCCGAGAAGACACCTTGTTCGACCTGGATGAGATTTGCATAGGATTTTGCGTGGAAAATGGGGCTTGAAAGAAGTGTCATGAGGATCGGAAAGACAAAAAGGGAGATGATGGCGATGGCCGCCGTCCTCAGTTGTTTTAAGCCCGGCTTCTGCCTTCCCAGCAACAGGCGAAGGGCGGTAAAGAAGAGAATGCCACCTGCCAAGAAACTGTACAGTGCACCTCCTTGCGGACTGAGCGAAGGAAGGGCGAAAAAGAAGTAGACAGACATGCCTGCAAGAGTAATCAGCGCGATGGTCCAGACAGGAAGCCCCCTTCCGACCGTGCTTTTTTGCTGTGCTTTTTCACGCAGCGTCTGCAGGAATTCATTTAAATTGAAATGGATGTTCGGTTGTTTCATAATACCTCCGGAATTTATATACCCGTTTTATTCTAAAAGCACAATAGAAATGTTGTTTATCTCAGAGTTATCATGTCTTAGATTTGCGGATTCTGCGGAACAAACATTTGCTATGCCGGGTTTTAGAAAAAAAGAGGCTTTGGATGGAATCTTGTGTCGTTTTGGGTAATATGAGTGTGAGGTGAAAAGAAATGACAAGAGACAAATTGGAATACTTTCGTCAGATGATGGGATCGGGAATGATTACCCGAGATGAATTCAAAGAAATAGAAAACATATATCACAATCAAGATCGCTCTTTTATCGAGATCGACGGCAAGAAAGAAGTAATTTCGAAAGAGCGGATACGACGCCACGAGCATGACCCCTATTCGGCGGCGCTGAAAAAAGGCGGCGAAAGGGCGGAAGAAATCGAGAGCGGAGAAAATGATTTGGAGATGATGAAGTCGACGCGAGATTTGTTGCGAGGTCTTTCCTTACAGGGATTATTGACTAAGTTTTTGGGAATAGAAGAGATCTTGATGGAACAGAAGAACAAAAAGAAATAGCAAGGCTATTCTTGCCGGCTCGTGCAAAGCCGGTTTTTTTACGCAATGGATTTGTCCTCAAATCGTGTCGTTAAATCGTGAATCCACCGATGATTTTTCAGCCTGGCGATACAAAAGACAAACTTTACGATTTCCTCTGTCTGGAGGAGGAAGATAACTGTGACAGGGTCAAGCTTTAAGATAAAGACACTGATAAAAACAATGGGAACACCCACGCCCCAAACGCCAATCGTGTCGGCAAACATGGCGTAGCGAGTATCTCCGCCTCCTCTGGCAATTCCGACGCTAAATATGAGGGTTGTGTTTTTGATAAACATGAAGCCGCCAAAAATCCGGATCATGGACAAGGCCGTCTCATATGTCTGTGGGGTCAGATTATAGAGCCGCAAAAGTCCGGGAGAAAGTAGGAAAATGAGCACTGAAAAACCCAAAGAAGCAAATAAGTTATATTTCATCATCAAGGATGCAATTTTCTTGGCGCTTTTTGTTCGGCCTTTGCCGATGGATACGCCGATTAGGTAAGAAGTGGCGCTTGCAAGCCCGAAGAAAGCAACATCGAAGAAGTTGTAGAGATTCCTCGACACTTGAAAAGCAGACACGGCTCCTTGTCCTATATGGGCGAGAAATACTGTATAGAGCACAATTCCCATCGCCCAAAAGCTTTCGCTCATCACGACGGGCAGGGAGTGTTGAAGAAGGGCGAAGATGAAGCCTTTGTTGAGGGTTTGAAAGTGCCTTTTGCCGGGCAGGAGTCGAGATTCAAATCGGAAGATGAGAAACATCATCAAGGCGAACTCAAAAATTCGGGCGATGGAGGTGGCGATGGCTGCCCCCTCCACTCCCATCTGAGGAAAGCCGAAAGCTCCAAAAATCAGCAGATAATCGAGGACGATATTTAATACGACGGCAAGAAAAGTAGCGGTCATGGCTATACCTGCTTTTCCCACAGAACGAGCGGCAATCATCAGCGTCAACGCCAGAGTTGAAAAGAGATAGCTGGGAGCAATCCGATGGAGATAGCGCGTGCCTAAAGAAATGACATGGGCGTCGCGAATCAAAAGCCCCATGATTTCTCTTCCGAAAAACGACGCCAAAAACATCGAGACGATCCCCACGCTTCCCGAAATAAGAAGAGTGGCGCTGACGGTGCGCTTGGTATTTTCAGCATCGTCTTTTCCGGTAAATTGAGACAGGAAGGCTCCGGAACCGGAGGAGATGCCGAAAGTGACAAGGGTCATCAGAAAGAAAACTTGGTTTGCAAGAGTAACCGCAGCCAGTGCCTCCTCTGAAACATAGGAGACCATGGCTGTGTCGATGAGGTTTAATGAAGACGATATGAGATTTTGAACGGCGACGGGTATGCCGACGCTGAATAGCGCTTTCTTTATTTCATTTTTTTGCATAATTCTTTAGAAAAGACCCGCAGGAGCGGGCAGGGTATGAAGAGGAAGTGGCCTATAAATATCCATAGTGTAAAACAGGTGTCCGGCAGGAACGATGTCTCGGCATTCGTTCCCGAGTGCGCTTTTACCTTCAAAGAGTCATTTGAGATTCGCGCTTGTTCAGCTCATACTGACGATCTCTTTCCGACAGAGTAAAAGCTTTATAAATTCGTGTCAATAGAGACAATTATAGCAAAATAGAGCAGAGGTTCTACACGAGTCGATCTTGAATTCGTGTTTTTAGTTCTTCAGGGATGGTTTCATCATCGAGATAGTTTTTTAGCGAGAAAAGATACAGTGTGACGTCCAGCGGATCGGCAAGTATAAATGATTCGATGGAGTCGAGGGCGATTTGCAGAGCCTCAGAAACGGGATATCCGTAAATTCCGCTGGATATAAGAGGAAATGCGATGCTCCGGAGATTGTTTTTGAGAGCAAGCGACATCGAGTTTATGTAGCTGTTGCGCAACAGAGTCTCTTCCCCCCGGTGTCCGCCTTCATAGACCGGTCCGGCCGTGTGAATGATAAAAGACGCCGTAAGAGAAAAACCGGGTGTGATGACGGCTTCTCCTGTTTGGATCGGACGGAGCCGGCGGCAAGCTTGTTTCAGCTCGGCTTCCCCTGCGGCTCGAAAGATCGCACCGCAGACGCCTCCGCCCATGCGCAGTTGCGTATTGGCGGCGTTGACGACGGCATCTCCGTCAAAACGGGTGATATCGCCTTCTCTGATATAAAATGCCATATTAACCTCCGACTATTTTGATTTGGGTTCAAAGAGTTGCGAGAGAAGCGGTCTATGCGCTCCGATGGCTTTGACAGGGCACACTTCTGCGCAGCAGAAACAGCTGATACAGCCTTTCACTGTGTGATGTGCTTTTGAATTCACAATAGAGATAACTTCAGCCGGGCAGATATCGGCGCATTTTCCGCACCCGATGCAGATGTTGTGATGAAATGCCGGCAGGGGTCTTAGGCGGCTTAACAGAGCTTGCCTTAAAGCAGCCGGAATCCAAGAGGGGAGGAAGGTCACGCTCAAAGAGTCAGGAAGAGTAAAGGGACGGGCTAACGGCCTCAACTCTCCGATGAACTCTGAGTCTTTGAGAAGATTCATTTTCTCGGCGATCAACAGAGTCGGCACTTTCTTGAAGGGAATCCCCGCAATCTCGCATGCCACTTTATCTAAACTGTGTGGATTTTGACTTCCCAAGAGAACGCCACAGGCTCTCGGGTCTCCTCCTCCGGGGCCGTTTCCCTCCATGGCGACGATGCCGTCAATGATATGATAATCGGCGTCGACATATTCAGCCAATTCTACAAGGTGTTGTGCAAATGGCAGGGGTTCCTGTAGCCGAAAATGGTGAGATGCTTTTGCAAGACCGGCGATGACGCCGAAGAGATTTTTTACGGCTCCTGTGTAAGTCATCATGCCGTGCGTTTTCAGTTTGGCGACATTGATCAGGATATCAGCCTCTGTAAAGACATGGAGAACGGGAAATTCTCGAAGTGTGGCGCTGTTGGAGAGCGTCACAATCTTGCTTCTAAGAGACCGATTGAGTGAAGCGCCGCTGTTTTTTGCCGCTTTTTCCATTCCGCTTGTGCGATAACTGCTCATGAGCTGCCCTAAATGGCTTGGCCCTCCGGGGCTGTCAGCGATCGTCACACGGGCGCCTCGCTTTGTGAAATACGATGCAACCGCCTCGACGACGGCGGGGTGGGTGGTGACGGCTTGATCAGGAGCGGCTTTTCTGAGGAGATTGACTTTGAGGACTACATTTTTTCCTTTGACGGGGATTCGGAAATCGGAAAACATCTCCTCAACGGCATGGGATATAGCTTCCGCATCGTACGTTTCTATATGGAAAATGTGTATAGGCATGGTTGACCTCGTTTGTATACTGCTCCTATTGTATCGCAGGAAAAACAGAAAAGGCATTTTTTTTCTCACTTCGGATGAATTCGCGTATAATAAAGAGTAATGACAAGCTTTGAAAGGAGGAGGTGATGAGTAGACAAACGCTTTCTATAGATGCGAAAGCTTATCTCAGCTCTTTATTCATTCTTGTGGCGCTTCTTGTTTTTGCCATTGTTTTGACTTTGTTCATTCCTGCCGGTGAATATGCGCGTATAGAGATGGATGGAGTGGAGAGACTTGTCGCAGACAGTTTTCACTTTGTGGAAAAACCCCGGTCCTCCCGGGCGCTGTGGATCTTTGCCCCTGTGCTCCTTTTGTTTGGAGAAGATGGGGTTGTGGCAATCGTCATTTCTCTCTTTATCCTTTTTGTCGGGGCCACATTTACCATACTGGAAAAGAGCGGGATCCTTTCCAGTATCGTCAGCAGCATCGTCGGCAGGTTTTCAAAGCGGCCTCGCCTTCTCATCGCGGCGCTATGTTTCTTTTTTATGGCGATGGGTTCCGTATTTGGCACATTTGAAGAGGTGATCGTTCTCGTTCCGATGATTTTGTCGCTGAGCATTTCGATGGGATGGGATGTCTATTTGGGACTAGGCATGAGTCTTTTAGCGGTTGGCTTCGGCTTTTGCAGTGCCACATTCAACCCGTTCACCTTGGGAATTGCACAGGAGCTGGCTTCACTCCCGAGATTTTCGGGTTTGTTTTTTCGCGTTCTGATTTTTCTAAGTGTCTATGTGCTGTTAGTCGGATTTCTCTTTCGCTATGCGCGAACACTTGAGGAAAAAAAGGGGGCAACGCCTTTGACCGTTTTAAAGCCTGAAAGCAATCCTTACATCCTTCGGGCGAGAAAAATCTTTAGCATATCTTTGCTTCTCATGCTCGCTCTCATGGTGGCCTCGGTTTTTATTGACTTGCTTTCTCTTTTGTTGCTTCCGGTCATCGCCGTGATGTTTCTTATTACCGGGATCCTCTGCGGAGTGGTCAGCCGCTACAATCCGGGAGGCGTGCGAAAAGATGTGATTCAGGGGATTCTTTCAGTCGCTCCGGCCATTGTTTTGATTCTCTTGGCGATGAGTGTGAAATACGTCATTACCGAAGCACAAGTGATTGATACGATCCTGTATTATAGTTACTCGCTGATGCAGCGGCTCCACCCATTAAGTGCGCTTCTTTTGTTGTTTGCTTTGGTTCTGGTATTGGAGTTTTTTATCAGCTCCGGAAGTGCAAAAGCACTTCTCATTATGCCTCTTGCTATTCCTCTGAGTGATTTGCTCGGAATTACGCGCCAAAGCGCCGTTCAGGCGTATTTGTTCGGCGACGGTTTCAGCAATGTGTTTTATCCGACCAATGCCGCGCTTCTCATTGCGCTTGGCTTTGCGGGTGTGAGCTACGGCAAATATATGCGCTGGTCGTTTTCGCTTCAGTTGGCCATCACTGTGTTGAGTGTGGGTTGGCTCGTTGTCGCCCATCTCATCGGATATGGACCGTTCTAGAAAGGAGAAATATGGATACTCTTGCATTGGCGAATTCGTGGATTGTCTATCTTGTTTGCGCTGTCGTGGTGCTCTATGTTTTTTTTCTATGTATTTTGTACTTGCGCCAAGGCTTGCGGCGGGCAAAGGAGCTGGGAATTTCACAAGATGCTATACGCAGCACGATCCGTTCTTCGGCAGGTTTTTCCATTGCGCCGTCGATTCCCATTATTCTGGCGCTGATGGCCATGATGGGGGTTTTGGGGATTCCCTTTCCGTGGATGCGTCTTTCGATCATCGGAAGTTTTCAGTATGAATTGATGACGGCAAATATTGGAGCTTCCGCCATGGGGGTCACGCAGCTCGGCTCGGCGCATATGACTCCCCAGGTGCTGGCAAACTCCTTCTGGGTGATGACTCTGGGAATTCCTTGGGGCATGCTTCTGTCGATTTTTACGATGCGTCGCTTCGCAAGCGGGCTCGATCAGGCCAGAAAAAAAGATGCGACGAAACTGACTCTCATCATCACGGCGCTGTACTTCGGGATGCTTTCGGTTTTTGTGGGTCCGCCGCTTGTCCAAGGCGGATTGCCTCTCTACACTCTTCTCGTCAGTGCGGCGACATTTCTTGTGCTTAACGCTCTGGCAAAGAGAAGCCGGATCGGGTGGTTGAGCGACTATGTCTTTACTTTTTCCATGCTCGGGGGCATGGTGTTTAGCGTGCTCATCAGCTTGTAGGAGGAGATCATGAAAAATATTCATACCTTAGGGGAGAGATCGCTTGTGGGCATGCTGATCCTTATGGTCGGCGCGCCGATGGTAATCTCGGTCTACTACAATATATTTCCGCCCGCAGGAGCCTTTTTGTCGGGCTTTTTGCAGGCAGCCATGATCTACTTGCCGATTGCCATAGCCGAGTATTTTACGTTTGTGCCCATTTTAGGGCCCGGAGGAAGTTATCTGGCGTTTGTAACGGGAAACTTGACAAATCTTAAGATCCCCGCCGCCGTCGTGGCAATGGATCAAGCCGGAGTCAAAAGCGGCACGGAAGAAGGAGCGGTGATTGCGCAGATTTCTGTGGCGATCAGTTCCATGGTGACGATTGGCGTCGTATTTGTAGGGATGCTGATGGTTCTTCCTTTGCAGCCGCTTCTGAGTTCTCCCGTGTTGGCGCCTGCTTTTGACAATATCTTACCAGCGCTGTTTGGAGCTCTGGGCGCTCACTTCTTCTCCCAACACAGGAAGTTGGCGGTGGTGCCTCTGCTGTCGACGGTCATCCTCGCAGCGCTTGTCATCTATGTATTGAAGCTGAATTTCAGCTCGATTCAGGGCGTGCTGATTCCCATCCTCGGAGTGATTTCCGTCGTCAGCGCTCTGTATTTCTACCGTATAGGATGGATTAAAAAGGAGGACATTGAATGACAAAACGACTGGCGGAATCTCTTTCACTGGCTGTGCAGATTCCTACGATTTCCAATGCCGATCCGTTAAAAGAAGATCGCGAAGTGTTTTTGCGCTTTCAAGCTTTTCTCGAACAGCGCTATCCCAATATGTATCGAGAATTGGAGATAAAGCGCTTTGGAGACAGCCTTCTCTACAAGTGGAAGGGAGAACAAGATGAAGCGGAGCTGTTTTTAGCTCACTACGATGTCGTACCCCATGAAGGACAGGGGTGGACGACCGAACCCTTTGGCGGAGAGATCACAGGCGAGCATGTCATCGGAAGAGGCACTCTCGACGACAAAGGAAATTGCATTCTTTTGCATGAGGTGGTAGAGTCTCTTCTTGCAGAAGGTTTCAAGCCGAAAAAGACGATCTATCTTGCCATCGGCGCAGACGAAGAGGTCGGAGGCCGAAGAGGGGCTGTTGAGATGGCGGCATACTTAAAAGAGATCGGCGCTAAGATTCATACAATCCTCGATGAGGGCGGAGCCGTGACCGTTGATGTCATTGAGGGGGCTCGGAAGCCACTTGCGCTCATCGGCCTTGCTGAAAAAGGGAGCACGAATTTTAAACTCACCCTCAGAGGCAGCGGAGGTCACTCATCCATGCCGCCGCCCAAAAACGTCATCGGAGAGATGGCAGATATCATCGCAAAGATCGATGACAATCCGGCAAAAGTGGCTCTCACGTCTACGGTACAGGCGATGTTTGAGACGATGGCCCCATATATTATGGGAGTAAAGGGAAAACTCCTTGGAAGAATTAAAAAGCTGTTTCCTGTCGTATCGAAAATTCTCGTCTCCAGCCCCACGACCAACTCTCTTGTGCGCACGACGACGACAGTGACGATGGTCAAAGGTGGCAATGCCCCCAATGTCATCCCTGCAAAAGTGGAGGCAATCGTCAATGCTCGAATTCTTCAAGGAGACAGCGTGGAGAAGGTCAGCACTCGTCTCCGCGAGCTTATAGGAGACAAAGCGGAGTTGGAAGTGGCATTGCATGAAGAGCCTTCTAAAGTGACGCCTCATGACACGCAGGAATTCGAGCTTTTAAAGGATAGCATTGAACATATTTTCGGGGATGTGGTGGTAGTGCCGTATCTGATGAGCGGCGGCAGTGATGCGCGCCATTATCAGGATTTGAGCGAGCATATTTTCCGCTTCAGCCCGGTGGTGATGACAAAGAAAGATGTCGCCAGCGTCCATTCGGCAGATGAGATGATCACTCTCGACAATCTCGATAAGGGATATGCATTCTTCCGAGATTACCTTATGCAAAGAAGCATGCGATAGACGTCGTGCATTTCAAAGAAATGAGCAGGAGGAATAGAAACGAAAGATGAAGCACTATAAAGCGGCGATCATTTTCGCCGCGCTGATGTTGATGCTCTGCACTACTTCTTGCCGGCATGATATTTCAAATGAGTTGAGGATTCCCGATCCGGAAATGATTGAAAAAGTCGAATGGGAGCTCTGTGAAGACGGCGTCGTCAGCGGCGCAAAACCCTTTGAGGGTGATTTCAAGATTTGGATAGAAAAAATGCTCGACGGTTTAAAATCAAGCAGAGATTCGGTCAATGAAACACCGGTCAATGTCGATAGATATTTTACGGTGAGAATGCATCCGGTGCAAGAAGAAATGAACACTTCGCCCATCCATATATATTCGAGAAACGGCAAGTATTATATTGAGCAGCCGTACGCCGGGATATGGCGGGTTTCAAAAGAAATCTATCTGGAACTGATAGAAGAGATGGAAGACTGAGGACAAAGACGAAGGCTCCGCACGGGCATGCACAAGGAAATGATTATCTGCGAAATACCTGCGGAGCTTTTTCTCTGATAAACGGCTGGAAGTCTTCCCAAGAGCCTAAGGTGAAACCGTCTTTCATGACGATCATTCCCTGCTCTCCTTTTAGAAGAGCGAAGAAGTTTCTCGTCTCAAAACTGCCGTCCAGTTCATCATAGGCTATCATGAGGCGCTCGCGCCCGATTCGATACTCAAGCTTGTCTTCTAGGAAGCGCAGTCGGATCCCGGGGTCGGCTCCATAGTTTTTTACCAGCTGATTGTATTGATTTTTTCCGGTGATCATATATCCTCGGGTGCCCATAAAGAGAAACCAAAGAGTGGGCAAAGTGAGCAAACCGGCCAGTGTTCGCGAGACGCGAAAGCTGTAGGCGGTAAGAGCGGCAAAGAGGACGGTGATGATCAGAGCGCCGATCTGCCAGCCTTTTCGAAATCGACGATAGGCGCGCTCGGCAAATTGCATATACAGTTTTCGTGTTAAGATCGTCTGATTGATAAACATCACTTCTCCGCAAAGGACTTCATGAGTCGCTTGAATATGTGTGTATTATACCCGATATTCGTGTTTATGGGGGAATCGTGATAAAATACAATCATTATACAAGGTAGGAGAGACGATGAGTAAACAGCCAAATGAATGGAAACGCTTCGATACAAAGTCACCTCCGAGAAGGCAGAATCTCTTTTTGATGCCTGTGACTTGGGTCGTTGCGCGAGTATATTGCTGGCTACATCGAGAAAAATTTAAGCGAGAACGGATGGAAGGCCTCAGACCTCCCTATCTGCTTCTGCTCAATCACAATTGTTTTTACGACTATGCCAGCATGACGATGGCGCTGATGCCGCACCGACCGAGTTATATCGTGTCCGTCGACGGTTTTCATGGCTTTACGACGATTCTCAAACTTCTGGGTGGGATCGGAAAGCGTAAGTTTACAAATGATGTCTATTTGATCCGCCAGTTGCTTCGAATCAAGCAAAACGGCGATGTGATCGTGATGTATCCCGAGGCGCGATATTCTTTGATCGGCACCAGGGCGTTGATTCCCGAAGCGGTAGGAAAATTGGCCAAGCTCTTGAAGATTCCGGTCGTGACGGTGAATATGAGCGGCCACCATCAGACGATGCCTTTTTGGAGTCAGAAGGACCGATTTCTTCCGGTGGGAGAGACACTCATTCAACAACTCTTTACATCGGAGGAGGTAAAATCGCTTTCTGTCTCCGAGATCAATGCGGGAATTCGAGAGGCGCTTGAGTACGACGACTGGGCATGGCAACAGGAAAATCAGGTGTGCATAGACCTGCCTACAAGAGCCGAGGGATTCCATGAGGTTTTATATCAATGTCCACACTGCTTGCATGAATATACAACTCGCACAAAGGGTGCGATTATTTACTGCGAACATTGTCAGAAAGAGTGGGAGTTGACGCAATACGGGGAGTTCAGGGCGCTTGCCGGAGAGACGGAATTTCCTCATCCGCCTGACTGGTATGAGTGGCAAAGAGACAATGTGCGCAGAGAAGTGGAAGAGGGAACGTATTATTTGCAGACCCCTGTCCTCATCGATGCGCTGCCGGATTCGAGAAAATTTATTCCCTTGGGAGAGGGGACGTTGACACATTCAAAAGACGGCTTTCTCATGAAGTGGTCCTATCTTGGAGAGGACTACACACTTGAAAAAAGCGTCAACGAAATGTATTCGTGTCACATTGAGATCCATTTCCACCTCCGTCAAATGAGCTGCATCGATCTAAGCACGCTGGATGACACGTATTTTGTCTATCCACTGAGCCCTCAGGTGAATGTCACCAAGATCGCCCTTGCGACAGAAGAACTGTATAAATACTATGTCGGAAATGTTGAGACGGGAGAAAGGAGTCCGTATTATCTTTCTCAAAACAAGTAAAACGAGGGATGTCCTAAACATCTTTAAAAAGAAATCTGCTTCGGCAGATTTTTTTGTTGACAAAACTGCCCGATTGTATTAGTGTAGTAGTACAACAGGAAAGGAGGCATACCCGTGAGCTATCCCTTCAACAACGAACAGCCAATATATCTGCAACTGATCGATATTTACAAGCAGAAGTTTGTGCGCGGAGAATTAATGGATGGAGATCAGCTTCCGAGCGTGCGGGAAGTCGCCATGATTTACGGCGTCAACCCGAATACGGTTCAAAAAGCTTTCTCGGAGCTGGATCGAGACGGTTTTACTAAATCCGAAAGGACGGCCGGACGGTTTGTCACATTGACACAGGAGCAAAGAAAGGTCTTGCAAGAGGAGATGGCCAGGCAATATCTCGGAGATTTTCTGGATAAAATGCGGGCGCTTGGCATCGATAGACAGGACATACATCGAATGATAGGAGAAGAGCGGGAATGAACAATGTCATTGAGCTGAATAGAGTCAGCAAGAACTATGGATCATCCAGAGGAGTGCTGGATCTAAATGTCGGGATTGCCGAGGGTCAGATCACAGGGCTTCTCGGCCCCAACGGATGCGGAAAGACGACACTGATAAAACTCATCATGGGGCTTTTGCAACCCGATACAGGAGAAGTGCGCCTTGCCGGAAAGGCGCCAAGGGAATCGCTTCACCTTGTCTCGTATCTGCCGGAAAAAACATATCTGCGAGACAGTATTACCATGAAAGAGGCGTTTGATGTCTTCACAGCTTTTTATGTTGATTTCTCCGTAGAGAGAGCAAGGCATATCCTTTCAGAGTTTCGCATTGAGGAGCGCATTCCTCTTCGAAATATGAGCAAGGGCATGCAGGAGAAGGCGCAGTTGAGCCTTGTCATGGGAAGAGAATGTCCGCTTTATATTCTCGATGAGCCGATGGGAGGGGTCGATCCACTCAGCAGGGAGACGATCTTGCGGGAAATATTGCAGAATTACCACCCGGGAAGTGCGATGCTCCTTTCTACACATCTCGTTTCAGAGGTTGAATCCATTTTTGAGCGTGTTCTTTTTATGGATGAGGGAAGAATCATCGAGGATGTAGAGGTCGAAAAGATCCGCATGGAAGAAAATATGAGTATTGACGCTTATTTCAGAAAAATATACAAGAACAAGGAGAACAGGCATGTTGGCTAAATTGATCGTTCTGGATCTGAAAATTTATGGAAAGATGCTCTGGAAGCCGCTATCTATCTGTCTGTTGGTTTTGATCGCATCGATTTCTGCGGCGGGAAGTTCCTTGTATTCTATTGCTTTGATTGCCGGGCTGTTCAGCCTGTTGGTGGCGGGAGGTTTCATCCTCTATGTGATGATCTCGCATTACGCAAGGCATTTTTACGGCGATCAGGGATATTTGATACATACCCTTCCGGTCACGCCGGCTCAGAGATTGTGGGCGAAGTTTATAAGCGGGTTTCTCCTCTACATTGTTGCAGCGCTCATTCTGCTTTCAGGCGCATATTTCCTGATGCGAACCGCCCTCGGCGAGGCGTATGACAACTTTATTAAATTAGGGGGACTTAAGATCATTGTCAACTATGTGGGCACACCCGGTCTGCTTCTTTTTCTGGGCATCATCCTATTCATGTATTTGGGCTTGTTTGCCAATTACTCTTTGAGCATAAGCCTGGGAATGAATAAGCATCTGCAACGTTTCAGAAGTGGAGGGATTGCCATCGTTTTTATCGCCATATTTGCCGTTCAACAACTGGTGAATTTCATCTCTCAGAAAGTGCCGCTGTCTCTCAGGATTTTTCTCAATCCTCGTTGGTATAAGATGATGGAGATCGTCACCCAGGCCCCCAACATATATGAAGAGCCTTTGCGACATCACGGGATACCTTCTGCCACCGTTTATACGGATATCGGATTGTTCAGCTTGTTCTATAGTTTGGCTTTTCTGGTCATCAGTTTTGTCTTGGTGCACAGGGAATTAAAGAGGATCAATCTGAGATAATCAGCTTAGGGACACAAGCGTTCATCAAATCTAATACAAAAAAAGAGAAGTAAGAGAAGAGTAAAGCGGCTGTTTGCCGCTTTATTTGATTTCTTTTGTGACATCAACCCAGCTTTGCGCTCGACTGAAGCGCTCGATCTCCTCCGGTGTCACCTCGATGGCTGAGTTGATGGCTCCGCAAGAAGGGAAGACGGTGTCGTATTTTTTCAGTGAGATGTCCAGATAGACGGGGATCTCCTCCGGAAGGCCGAAAGGGCAGACACCTCCGATAGGCATACGGAGATACTCTGATGTCTCCTGCGCACTGAGCATCTTTGCCTTCTGGTGGTACTGATCTTTGAATTTGCGGTTGTCGATGCGGGCTTCTCCGCTTACCACGATGAGAATAGGGCCTTCATTGGTGCGAAAACCCAGAGATTTTGCGATGCGGTCCGGCTCTACTCCTAATCCCTGAGCGGCCAAGGCCACCGTTGCAAGTGATTCATCCAGTAGGATGATCCGCTCGTGCGCGTTGAATTCTTTTAAATGTTCGATTGTACGTTCTAATCCCATGACAATTCCTTTAAATGCCGCCTGATATCGCAGAGGTTTTCGAGAGTCAAATCGGGGCTGATTGCCTCTCCGAATCCGTATGAAAGGTAGATAAACTTCATGCCTGCTTGTCTTGCGGCTGTTTCATCACTTTTTGTGTCTCCGACATAGACGGGGAAATGGAGTTGGTGCTTTTCTGCCATGAGCTGCAGGTTTTCACCTTTCGGACGCTTCGTATCTCCCCAAGATAGAAAGTCCGTAAAGTATTTACTGAATTGATGGTGTTCAAGGAAAGTCTCAATATACCCCTGCTGGCAGTTGCTGACGATAAAAAGGGGAAAGTCTCTGCTGAGATCGTTGAGCACAGACTCTATGCAGGGATAGAGTTTGCCTCCGACTCGCAGAAGGTGAGAGAGTTCGCGCTGCGTGAAACGATTCATGATCTCTTCGCGTTCTTCTTCGCTTGCGGTGGGAAATAAGCGCTTGGATATCTCATCCATGGGAAGCCCCATGCAGCTGTCAAGTTTTTCTTTTGTGATAGGAGGAGTCCTTTCGGGAAACTCATCTTCAAGAGACATGAGGGCATCATAGATGCCCTTGGTAGAATCCCACAATGTGCCGTCGAGATCAAAGAGAATGGCATCCGGCTTTGTCATTTGAATTCCTTTTATAATTGTGCCTAAATTCCCGTAAAGGATTCAGCGATGTTTTTCGAGTGGTCAGAGATGCGTTCAAGGTTGCTGAGGAGGTCTAAAAAGATGATGCCGGCATCGATGTTCGTCTTTTTTCCGTGCATGCGTTTGATCTGTTTTTTCCTTGAGTGTTTTTCAAGGGAGTCGATTTCCTTTTCAATCTTCCTCGCAATGTTCGCTTTTTCAACGTCTCTTTCGCGAAAGGCTTCTACTGCTATGTCAAAACCGTAAAAGATTTTTTCGAGGATCATCTTGGTATCTTCTACAGCTTGTTTATCAAAGAAAATATCTCGATCAATACAGAATTCGGCAAGCTCAGCGATGTTTTCGGCATGATCGCCGATTCGCTCGATGTCGCTGACGGTATTAAAGAGGGAGTCCACAAGATGCCTGTCACTTTCGGACAGAGGTGTGGAAGAAAGGTCTTGAAGATAATGCATGATGTTTTTTTGATAGCGGTTGACGTCGCTTTCATATTCAAGTGCATCGAGGATATCGTCCTTGTCCCGGCTTTCAAATCCCTTAATGGCTGTTGACAGGGCCTTTCTGGCGCACTTGGCCATCTCATCACACTCTAAATAGAGGTTATTGATGGCGATGGCGGGAGTGCGGAGCATGCGAGAATCTAAGTGAGTGAGGAACTCGGTAGGCTCCGGATCCGTCTTTCCGGGGATGACCAACTGGCTGATCTTGATCAGCACATCTGCAAACGGAAGCTGGATCGCGACATTGACAATATTAAATATAGTATGCGCATTGGCGATCTGCCTTGCGACATTTCCGGGGTTGAGGGAGGTGACTATGTTTGTCAGAGGTTTTCCGAAAAAGAGGACGAACAAGATTGTACCGATGACATTAAAGGACATATGCATCACGCCAACTCTTTTTGCATTTGGAGAAGATCCGATGCTGGAGATCAAAGCGGTTGTGCATGTACCGATGTTGTCGCCGTAGATGATGTACAGAGCGGAGTTGAACGGAATCAACCCTTGCGCGGCAAGAGCGATCAGGACGCCGATGGTGGCCGAGGAGCTCTGTACGAGAACGGTTAGAAAAAAGCCTATGAAAATTCCCTTAATCGGATTTGTGCCCCAACTGATGAGAGCTTCACGAAAAGCCGGCACATTCTCTAGAGGCGAAAGCGCCGTCTTGAGCGTTCCGATTCCGATAAAAAGCAGGCCAAATCCTACAAGGATTTCCGCAAAGTTCTGTGTTCGTATTTTTTTGCTGGCGAGAGTAAAGAAGACGCCGAGCCCAAGTGCGAGCGGGGCCACCATTTGAAGATCAAAAGAGATCATTTGTCCTGTAATGGTTGTTCCGATATTGGCGCCTAAAATGATGCCGATCGCCTGAGAGAGAGTCATTAAACCGGCGTTGACAAATCCAACTACCATTACAGAAGTTGCAGAGGAACTTTGGATGATCATGGTGACGACCATTCCGACGAGCATTCCCATAAAGCGGTTGCTCGTAAACGCTTCGACAAGACTTTTGAGTTTGTTTCCTGCGAACTTTTGCAGGCCCTCCGCCATGAGCTTCATACCATAAAGGAAGAGCCCCAGGCCTCCAATGACTCCGATCAATACGCCAGCCCACATAGTAATTCATGTCCTCCCGACTTCGAAATAGTTATTTCCTTCTTGCACAGTGTATCAAATGGAGGAGTTTCTAACAAGAAAAGAATCGTTGATTTTTTCGGCAGGGAGACAACCTGCAAATAAAAATGATATTTCATTGGTCTGTTTCATATGAAAATATGGAATTTTTATTTCAAGAACAAATGTGCCCGGTTTATCTGTTATGGTATACTGATTACGTATAATACAGACGTCCGCGAAGCCGCATTTTAGGGGAGGAGCAGATGAAAATACTGAAACTTGACCATATCGGGATCGCCGTAAAAGATTTGGATGAAGCTCTACCTTTTTGGAGAGATGTGATGGGCCTCGAGCCGGCAGGCACGGAGATCGTTGAAGAGCAAAAAGTAAAGGTTGCCTTTTTGCCGGTCGGGGATACCGAGATTGAACTTCTCGAGTCGACAGACGATAGTGGGCCGATTGCCCGTTTTATTGAGAAAAACGGAGAGGGCGTTCAACATCTGGCGTTTCGAGTCGACGACATTGAAGAAGGCATCGCCTATATGAAAGCGCAGGGAATGCGCATGATTGACGAGAAACCCCGCTATGGAGCCGGGGGAGCGAAGATTGCATTTGTCCATCCCAAAAGCAGCAAGGGAGTACTTGTAGAGATATCGGAGAGAAAGTGATTTCAGCGAAAGGAATGACCTATGGCGAAGATAGAAAGGCTTCAGAAACTCAGGGCGATCGTACAGGAAGGCGGAGGTCCGCGCCGTATCCAAAGACAGCATGAATCCGGAAAGTTGACAGCTCGAGAGAGGCTGGCGTTGTTGTTTGATGAAAATACGTTTGTGGAATTAGATTTGTTTGTGAAACATCGCTGTACAAACTTTGGCATGGAGGCGTTGGAAACTCCTGCAGAAGGTGTCGTCACCGGCTATGGGCATGTAGAGGGCCGCCTGGTGTATGCATATGCACAGGATTTCACGGTGATGGGCGGAAGCCTCGGCGAGATGCATGCCAACAAGATTGTGAAGGTATTTGACAATGCTATGAAAGTCGGAGCGCCGGTCGTAGGACTTAACGACTCGGGCGGTGCACGAATCCAAGAAGGTGTCGATGCACTTTCCGGATACGGAAAGATCTTCTATGCAAACACGCAGGCCTCCGGTGTCATTCCGCAGATTTCGGCCATCATGGGTCCGTGTGCCGGAGGAGCGGTCTATTCACCTGCTCTTACGGATTTTATATTCATGGTCGATGGGACTTCACATATGTTTATAACGGGCCCGCAGGTTATCGAAGCCGTCACCGGTGAAAAAGTCGAAGCTGAAGAGCTGGGAGGGTCGATGACACACAACTCTCGAAGCGGGGTGGCACATTTCCGAGGTCCGGATGATGCCCATGTCATCGCGCAGATTCGAAGACTTTTAAGTTTTCTACCCTCTAATTACATGGAGAAAGCGCCTGAGTATCAAATGGGAGAGCCGAACGACTATATTGAAGGACTTAACTCCATTATTCCCGACAATCCGAGAAAAGCATATAATATGAAAGAAGTTATTGCGGAAATCGTTGACTACGGCGACTTTATGGAGTACCAGCAGTATTACGCCGCAAATATCATCACTTGCTTTGCTCGTATCGGGGGAAAAAGCGTGGGGATTATCGCCAATCAACCTCAAGTATTGGCCGGCTGCCTCAATGTAAATGCATCCGACAAGGCGGCGCGATTTATCCGCACTTGCGATGCTTTTAATATTCCGCTGCTGACGATTGCCGATGTGCCGGGATTTCTGCCCGGAGTTGATCAGGAATATTCGGGAATCATTCGTCATGGCGCAAAAATGCTCTACGCCTATAGTGAGGCGACAGTTCCGATGATCACGCTGATTACAAGAAAAGCCTATGGAGGCGCCTATCTTGCGATGTGCTCCAAAGAGTTGGGCTCAGATATGGTCTTTGCCTGGCCCACTGCAGAGATTGCCGTCATGGGTTCTCAAGGAGCGGCCAATATTATATTCTCCCGGGAGATTCGCAAATCCGTTGATCCGGAAGCCGCAAGGGCGCAGAAGATAGCTGAATACGAAGAGGAATTCAACACGCCGTACAAGGCGGCAGAGCGCGGATTTGTCGATGATGTCATTGTTCCGGCCACGACTCGCAGGCGATTGATTGATGCACTCAACATGCTCAGCGGTAAAAAAGTACAAAAGCCCGGGAAAAAACACGGAAATATTCCTCTGTAAAGGCGTTCGCTCTTTTATGAAAAAAACAGATCTTCCGCTTTTTGGGGGATCTGTTTTTATACTCATGCGCCTTTGCATAAATCTCAAAATGAAAAAAGCCGATTGATAAAAATGCTTTTCTGCTTTGACCTCAATGGGCTATAATAGGTGAGAGAAAACGACCCTCTTCTTGCGAGGGGGAGAATGGAGCAGTTATGTCGCCATCACCGATTACTGAAGGTGTCACAGGAGTGGGCAAGTTAACCCCGCAAAAGGCGCTGATCTTAGGAATACAACATGCGTTTACCATGTTTGGAGCTACGGTGCTCGTGCCGATTTTGACAGGCATGGACATATCCGTAGCCTTATTTATGGCGGGAGCCGGAACGCTGCTGTTTCATCTACTGACAAAAGGCAAGATCCCCGCATTTTTAGGGTCTTCATTTGCTTTCATTATTCCTGTCCAAGTGGTGGCGGCGACGGAGGGACTGCCGTATGCACAGGGAGGAATCGTCATTTCAGGTCTTGTCTACCTGATCGTTGCTGTGTTGATACATTTTTACGGTACCGAACGGATCATGTCTTACTTTCCCCCCGTGGTTACCGGCCCCATCATTATGGTTATAGGGCTTAAACTGGCGCCGTCGGCTATTGCCAATGCCTCGGACGACTGGCTCCTTGCTTGCATTGTCTTTGCGATTGTCGCTGCATTAAGCGTGTACGCAAGAGGGTTTCTGAGAGTCGTTCCTGTCATTGTCGGTCTAATCTCCGCCTATCTGA
>JAAYOV010000081.1 GCA_012520095.1 Tissierellia bacterium
GGACGCGACGCCCATATTCGCGTTACGCTTAAAGAACCGAAAGAAGATATATTGGCCGATGTATTTGCACCGGAAAATATTGTGATGGAAGAACTCCAGGAGCTGGGCATTGATATTTCGGATACAGTGCAACAAGAGCAAGATCCGAAAGAGTTTTTGGCTGAATTTCTTGAAGATTTGCTTCAAAAAATGTATTTGGATGCCTCTGTAGAGGTGCGCGACGGAGTAGATGGAATTGAAGTAACCGTCGATGGAGAGGATATGAGTTTGCTGATAGGAAGAAGAGGAAGAACCTTGGATGCCCTTCAGTATATAACGAATCTGGTCTTTAACAGAAATCGCGAAGAGTATATTCATGTATTAGTAGATTCGCAGAATTATCGAGCAAAACGAAAAGAATCACTGGAGCAGATGGCATATCGCATGGCGGAAAAAGCCAAGCGCCAGCGCAAAGACATCATACTTAATCCCATGAATGCATATGAACGCCGGATTGTCCACTCAGCGCTGCAAAAAGATCCACATGTGTCTACGCGCTCTGAAGGCAAAGATCCCCATCGAAAAATTATCATTTTTTTGAATCGCTAAGACCCGGGTCAACCGGGTTTTTTTGACAAAGGAGTCTCATGAGTACAATTGCCGCTATCTCTACAGCTGCAGGAACAGCTGCTTTAGGTGTCATCCGATTGAGCGGTCCGAAGAGCAAAGAAATTCTTTCTTCCCTCTTTCGAGGTCCTCGCTCTCCTGTCGATAACCCCCGTATGCTTTGCTACGGTCATATTGTTGAGCAAGGAGAAGTTCTCGATGAAGTCATGGCTGTGTTTTTGCCTGCTCCTCATTCTTTTACGACGGAGGATATGGCAGAGATCACCACCCACGGCGGAAGAGTCGTTATGGAGAGCGTATACTCTGCTATTATTAAGGAAGGCGCTCGAATTGCGGAGCGCGGAGAATTCAGCAGGAGAGCTTTCTTAAACGGCAGATTGGATCTTGCACAGGCTGAAGCTATCTTGGAAGTAATTGAGGCGAGGACAAAGCGAGGCGCTTCGCTGGCTCTTTCACATTTGGAGGGCGATACGACGCGTGAAATCAAAAGACTCCGAGAAGAGCTTCTTACTATTCTCGCTCAGATGGCTCTTGCCATCGATTATCCGGAAGAATCCTCAGAAGAGGTCCGCACAGAAGACATAGAACATTCACTGCATCATATAAGTGTATCTCTTGAAGAACTGATTAAGAATGCCCATAAAGGTCATACGATTGCAGAAGGTCTGCGAGTGGCAATCTTAGGACGTCCGAACGTTGGAAAAAGTTCACTTTTGAATGCGCTGTCTCGAAGAAGCCGATCTATAGTAACAAATATTCCCGGAACTACCAGGGATACGATTGAAGAGACGATTCAACTAAGTGGTGTACCTCTCATTTTGATCGATACGGCAGGTCTAAGGCAGACCGATGATCCGGTTGAGATCTTAGGGGTGCGCCGAAGTAGAGAAGCTCTTGAATCGGCAGACATGCTTCTCATTCTTTTTTCGAAAGAATGGATTCTTACAGAAGAAGAAAAAGAGCTTCTAAGAAGTGTGAAGGATCGGCTCAGACTTTTAATCATCAACAAGACAGATCTTGACGAAGGGAGGATGTGCCAAGAGGACCTCTTGCCCTATGCAAGCAGAGAACAGATTCTTGAGATCAGCATCTCTGAAAGAGAGGGATTGGAAGAACTGGAAAAAGCCATTCTCAAAGAGGCAGGGGATTTAGAGGAAGAGATTCACACTCCCTTAATAGCCAATGTTCGACAAAAAGTGGAGATTGAGACGGCGGCATTGTCTGTAAAAGATGCACTTCAGGCGCTTAGCTTCTCTCTCCCCTATGACTATGTCGAGGTCGATGTGCGGGGAGCATATGAAGCACTTGGACGCGTTCTCGGAGAGGGAACGGCGGACATCATGGATGAAGTATTTGGAAGGTTTTGTGTAGGAAAGTGAAACAGTATTCCGTCATTATCATCGGCGCCGGGCATGCCGGCATAGAAGCAGCGCTGGCGGCTGCAAGGCTGGGAGAAGAAGTTCTCCTTCTTTCGCTTTCCCTAAATGCGGTTGCTTTTATGCCTTGCAATCCTTCTATCGGAGGAACCGGAAAAGGACATTTGGTTCGCGAAATTGACGCGCTCGGCGGAGAAATGGCTTTGAACACAGACCGGGTAACGATCCAATCCAAGATGCTCAACACCGCAAAAGGCCCCGCTGTCCACTCCCTGCGGGTGCAGACGGATAAAAATGCGTATCACACGAAAATGAAGCAGATAGTGGAAAATCAAAAGGGACTTCACCTGCGAGAAGCGGAAGTGACTGAACTTATGGTTGAAGACGATCAAATAAAAGGGGTCAAGCTCAGAAATGGCGAAGAGATTCGGGCGAAAGTTGTCATTGTTGCCACCGGAACGTACCTTCGTTCTAAGATCTTCATCGGTTCTCATGTGGAGAATATCGGTCCTGCAGGACTGAAGTCTTCTGAGTTTTTAAGTGATTCACTTAAAAAATTGGGGTTTGAGCTGAGAAGATTTAAGACAGGAACCCCTGCTCGCATTCATGCAGACTCTGTGCGCAAAGAGGCGCTCATCTTGCATCCGGGGGATGAATGTATTACTCCCTTTTCCTTTATGAATGATTCGCTGGAAATCGAGCAAGTTCCATGTCACATCGGATATACAAATGAGACCACACACGCGTTGATTCGAGACAATATTGAGCTTTCGGCCATGTATGGAGGGGCCATTGAAGGAACGGGCGCGCGCTACTGCCCTTCGATAGAAGACAAGGTAATCCGTTTTGCCGCTAAAAATTCTCATCAGCTGTTTTTAGAGCCGGAAGGACTGACGACAAAGGAAGTATATGTGCAGGGCATGAGTTCTTCTCTTCCGGAAGATGTGCAGGAAAAGTTTTTAAAAACCATCGAAGGGCTCGAAAATGTAGAGATTATGAGGCCGGGCTACGCGATTGAATATGACTGCATCGATCCGACAGAATTGACGCTCTGGCTTGAATCAAAGCGCATCGGCGGATTGTTTTTTGCCGGTCAGATTAACGGATCCTCCGGATATGAAGAGGCCGCAGCCATGGGGCTCATGGCCGGAATCAATGCCCATTTGAAAATTCACGGCAGAGAACCGTTTACTCTCAGAAGAGATGAGGCTTATATAGGGGTTTTGATCGACGAACTGGTTAGTAAAGGGACGCACGAGCCCTATCGAATGATGACATCCAGAGCGGAGTATCGTTTAATTTTACGCCAGGACAATGCAGATTTGCGCCTGACGCAAAAAGGCTACGATATAGGCCTTGTGACACCGGAGCGGTATGAAAAAATGAGAAGTAAACAACGAATGATTGAAGAAGAACTCGTGAGAATAAAAGAGGCGCGTATTCCTCTTGATAAAATCAACCCGCTTCTTGAGTCCCTCGGTTGCAAAACATTGGAGCATACTCCTTCGCTGGAGTCGCTATTAAAAAGAAGTGAACTGGATTATGAAATGTTAAAGGCAATAGACGAGACAAGAACAAATGTTCCGGGTTATATTTTGGAGTCTGTGCAGACACACATCAAGTATGAAGGGTATATTGCCAAACAACTTCAGCAAATTGAGCATTTTCGTCAACTTGAGTCCAAGAAGCTTCCGTCGGAGTTTGATTATCTGAACATGGAAGGGCTCCGAAAAGAGGCGAGAGAAAAACTCGATAGAATTCGCCCCTCCTCACTGGGACAGGCATCAAGGATCAGCGGGGTCAGCCCGGCAGATATTGCTGTCCTCATGGTCCAGCTCGAAAGGAGAAGTCGTGAACGAGACACTCCGCCTATATCGTGATCTTGTCCTTGAAAAAAACAGATATCTCAATCTTACAGCCATAAAAAATGAGGCTGAGTTCGATGAGCGAAATATCGCAGACAGCTTGATCATTCGAGATTTCCATACTTTTCAACCGGGTGAAAAGGTGATCGATCTGGGGACGGGAGCCGGGCTTCCGGGCATTCCCATTGCTATCTGTGAGCCGGATATTTCGGTTACCCTCGTTGATGCCAGGAAGAAAAAGATTGTATTTCTCAAGGAATTGATTCAAAAGCTCCATCTTGAAAATGCAGATGCTGTATCTGCAAGAGTGGAAGACTTGGCAAAGGATCAGGCGTATCGCGCAAAATACGATGCGGTCGTCACCCGTGCTGTCGCCCCGTTGAATGTACTTTTGGAATATGGGATTCCCTTCTTAAAAAGGGACGGATTGCTGTTTGCCTATAAAGGGCCAAAAGGCGATGAAGAGTTGAAGGATGCTCAACGAGCATTGAAAGAACTTCACACAATCCATACGAAAACCCATTGCTATTCAATTGGTGACGCCGCTCTTTCCATCATGGTTTTTGAGAAACGAAGAGAAACGCCGGAGAAATATCCGCGCGCTCCCGGAGTTCCTTCCAAGCGGCCTCTTTGATACATTTTCCCCCTTTAAAGGGGTTTTTTTGATACAATTAATCATGAGGTGAATGAATGAGCAAAATTCTGTCTGTTTTCAATCAAAAAGGCGGAGTCGGAAAGACGACGGTCACCATCAATCTGGCAGCCGGACTTGCCAGAAGAAAAAAACGAGTCCTGGTCGTCGACGTGGACCCACAATGCAACACTACGACAGGCATGGGGATTCACCCTGTTGAAGGCAAGTCTATATATGAGTGGTTGCGTGGAGAATCGACATATGAAGAAGTAGTTGTCAGCCCTGTATGGAGGATGGATTTGATTCCGGGCAGCCAAGATATGGCGGCTTTTGATTTGGAAATGGCATCCACAGAAGGAAGAGAATATCGACTAAAAGAAGAGTTGGACAAGGTTTGTGAGAATTATGATTATATTGTGATCGATTGTCCACCGGCATTGGGGCTTTTAAGCGTCAATGCTCTGGTCGCTTCGGATAGTGTGTTGATCCCCATTCAATGTGAATACTATGCCCTGGAGGGATTGTCGGCTTTGATGGATACCGTGCAAAGAATTCGCGGTGGAATGAATCCCGAGCTCGATGTCGAGGGTGTCCTCCTCAATATGGTCGACAAGCGGAACAATCTGACAAAAGACGTGATCTCTGAAGTTACGAAATATTTTGGAGAAAAGGTCTATAGGACACATATTCCGAGAAATGTACGCCTTGCAGAGGCGCCCAGCTATGGGATGAGCATCTTTGACTATGATAATTTGTCACGCGGTGCCTGGGCATTTAATACTTGGGTAAAAGAATTCCTAAGGAGGAGTGAGAATGGCTAAAAGAGGTGGTTTGGGAAGAGGATTGGATTCGTTGCTACCAAGAGAGACGGCGGCAGAGGGAAAAGTCATTCAAGTAAGCGTCGATGACATCAGTCCCAATCCATTTCAACCGCGTAAGGACTTTTCCTTGGACGCCTTGGAGTCGCTGCGGGATTCGATCGAGGAGCATGGCGTCATCCAGCCGGTTCTCGTCAAAAAAGTGGATGCCGGCTATGAACTGGTGGCCGGTGAACGCCGATATCGCGCGGCTCGGATGGCTCAGTTGGAACAAATACCCGCTATTGTGATTGATGCCGAGAATGCTAAGCAAGCCGAATTGGCGCTGATTGAAAACCTTCAGAGAGAAGATCTCAATCCGGTCGAAGAAGCCGAAGGATTTAAGGCTTTGATGGACGAATATCATATGAAACAGGAAGAGTTGGCAAAGACGGTTTCAAAGTCGAGAAGTTATGTCGCCAATGCGCTCAGGCTTTTGAACTTGCCGGCCGGTGTTCTTGATATGGTTCGGGCAGGGGCTCTTAGTGCCGGACACGCTCGCACGCTGTTGATGTTTGATGAGCCCAAGCGCCTCGAGATGGCAAAGCTTGCCCTGGAAAAGGGGCTGTCAGTTAGAGAATTGGAGAATTTAGCTAAGAAAAAACCCGCTTCGAGATCGACGCGATCCTCGAAGGACATTCATATACGAGATATGGAAAGACGTCTTGAAGAAGCACTCGGTACAAAGGTGCGCTTACGAGACAGTGATGTGCGAAAATCGGTGGAAATTACTTTTTATTCTAGAGAAGAGATGGAACAGTTCCTCGATTTGCTCATGAATGTTTCACGTGAAACATCGGAGTGACAAGTCGGGCGTATAAGGAAATGTTTCACGTGAAACATCGGAGGAGTGCATGAAGAAATCTCTGAATATTCAGCAAAAGAACCATGATGTCCGGTCGGAAGTTTCCAATGGCAAGAGACGGCTTGTATTGATTGCACTCTCCTTCATGCTAATAGCAACGGGGTTGTTAAACGATTCGTTTGTCAATATTGCAGCGGGGA
>JAAYOV010000082.1 GCA_012520095.1 Tissierellia bacterium
CGAGCACACCTGCAGAAAAGATGGAACATAGCCGTTTGCTTAGCCTTATCATCGGCGCTATCGGCTTAGTCTATATTTTCTTTTTCTTTGCGAAAAACGGATTTAACCTCAACCTTAATATCGTTAACACTATCTTCTTGATACTGGGAATCATCCTCCACGGGACTCCGCTCAACTACGTAAAAGCAGTCGAAGAGGCTGCCAAAGGCGCTGCAGGAATCATCCTCCAGTTCCCCTTCTATGCGGGAATCATGGGAATGATGACCGGCGCCAACGCCGATGGAGTATCCCTTGCATCGGTTATCTCCAACTTCTTCGTCAACATTGCTACGGTCAGAACATTCCCTCTATTTAGCTTCTGGAGCGCGGGAATCGTAAACTTCTTCGTGCCTTCCGGTGGCGGACAGTGGTCGGTACAGGGCCCCATCATGCTGCCTGCTGCTCGTGAACTGGGCGTAAATCCCGGCCTTGCGGCCATGAGTATCGCCTGGGGAGACGCATGGACCAACCTGCTTCAGCCGTTCTGGGCACTGCCCGCACTGGGTCTGGCAAAACTGGGCGCAAGAGACATTATGGGATATTGCGTTATCACCCTTCTTGTGTCCGGAATTATCATATCCGGGGGGCTCCTCCTGTTGGTTTAAATCAAACTAATAGCATCAACATCTAATCAATTAACTTGCTTATTCATGCAGTGGCTGCATCCGATGATGTAACAACAAGCTACATAAAGAACAATACGTTCTATTGTCAACATTGATAAGATGAGCACGAAAGCGACCTTTCTGCAATAATACGGAGCCGGAGGTCGCTTTTTTCATGCGCAAAAACAATCTTGTAAAACGAAGAAGTAAACAAAAACCCCTTAAGAGCACAAGTATGCAATTCATAATGTTTATGAAATAATGTCTCCATTGAATCGGGATCATTTCTTGGAAAGGAGCCCATAGTTATGGCCATGCATGAATAAAGAGACCAAAAAGGAATTTAGGGAGATAGATAATTAAGTGAATCTTGGATAAGGGATTTGAGTTCTTTCCTGCCGGTGCGCACATGTTCGTTGTATAGACAGATACACTCTTCCTCGCCTATTTTGTCTTCTTTTTTATCTGCGGACAGAATATGCTCTCTACGGTTTTTGGGTGAGGCTTGCACCATTCTTTGCCCCCGGCAAAGAAGTTCTAAGAAGCCTATAGGCACCCATGCTTCGAAAAAAGGGCGTGAGAAAATCCAAGCCTTGTTTTATGAGCCGATTAAAAAAGAAAGGTATGACGAAAGAATTTGCGTTGTACGTAATTACAGCAGCGCTGCCGGACATTTCCCTGAGTACGGCATTCAAAATTTCCGGCTCGTCTGCCGGGTTTTCCAAAAATAGCTCGCGGACTCGCTCTCTCCGCTCCGAAGAACAGTTGCCACGATTATCGGTGCGATTTTCGAAGAAAATCCGAGCGTCTCTATGTCAAAATAAAGGCATCGAAAGCCTTTTGAATAAGGGGCATATTTCATAGTGTCGCCATTGTTACCTTGTTAAATATGGTAAAAACAAAATGCACCCCCAAGAAGAGCAGGGTGGGTGCATTTCGGACTCGTCGCCGGAAAATACAACTTTATTCCTCTTTTCTACCTTCCAGCGCTTTTAGACTTATTTTGAGCGAGTATTCCGGTGCGTTTGCAACAGGCTTTTGCTTTAATCTTTTAGAGAAAAGACCCGATTGCTTGCCGTCCGCCCAGATGATAAGACGCCCTGTATGTGCTCCGATCAAGGCTATTATCGGAGTCAGCAGGGGAACAAATGCAAAGGGTGCATACTGAATAGGTGAAACTCCTAGCATGAGCGTGTGATGAGCTCCACAAGAGGTCCAAGGTATGAGCGGAGACCAGAGCGTCCCCATATCTTCCAGCGTTCTGGAAAGCATCGAGCGCGAAAGACCGTGCTTATCGAACAAATCTTTGTATAAAGCCGCGGGAATTATAAGTGCGAGATATTGGTCGCACATGGAGATATTCGCAAAAAGGGATGTTGCCATTGTGATGAGTATGAGGGAACCGACGCCTTTGATCTTTGAAGTGAGCGTTCCGAGCAAAGTTTCAACAACCCCGATTTTGTGAAGAATACCGCCGAATCCTATCGCAATTATTGCGACGTTTATGGTCCACATCATCCCGTTCATGCCGCCGCGATTCAAAAGTACGTCCGCAAGCTCGTTTCCCGTATCTGCACTGCAGCCATAGTGTGCTACCGAAAGCATATCTATAAAGCCGGCTCCCTGGAAGATTCCTGCGAATATAAAAGCAACTACCGTAGCTGCAAATATACCCGGAATCGCAGGTATGCGTAGAACCGCGACTATTACTATAGCTAGTGCGGGGAGAAGCAAAAGCGGTGTCATGTTAAATTCGTTGAACAGCGCTACCTGCAATTCCTCCGCTATTGTGTTGTCAAAATCTAAAGAAGGAGAAAGGAACCCTATAGTAGCATAAATTATAAGTGCGATGACAAAGCTCGGAACTGTAGTGGTAAGCATCGCCCTTACGTGGTCAAAAAGATTCGTTTCGGCGACACCGGCGGAAAGGTTAGTGGAATCTGAGAGAGGGGAAAGCTTGTCGCCCATCGCAGCACCCGAGATGCACATACCTGCGGTAATGGCAGGGTTTATACCGAGGCCTGCGCCGATGGACATAAACGCAATACCTACGGTGGCTGTCGTTGTCCAAGCTGATCCGCTTGCCAGTCCTATAACCGAACACATTACTAGGCCGACAGGTAGAAATAGTTGTGGTGTCAGGAGATTTAATCCGTAGTACACTATTGCAGGTATGGTTCCTGTCATAATCCATGCGCCTGTTAGGCAGCCTACAAGCATAAGTATGAGCAGGGCCTCCATGGATTGCTCTATAGTTTTTAATCCTCCACTCATTATTTCTGTATAGTTCATTCCGCACATTTTGCCGATAACCATAGCTACTGCGGTTGCCAAAACTAACGGCATGTGGGGATCCAAACCCCAATCCATAGCATAATTCGGTATCATAATTCCGAGCAGGACAAGTATAGGCAGAACTGCTTCGAATTTTGTCGGAAGCCTATGCTTGTTAATATTATCAGACATGATTTCATCCTTTCATTGACAAAATTATATCGTATGCTCCGGCAAAAACCCTTATAGTACAAACCATATGGCATAAATTCGGATTTCCTCCCTCCGGTGAAGCAATGATTCACCGGAGAGACTGCAATCCTTACCCCTGTAAAAATACTCCGAACAGTTTGCTACTCAAATTCGGCTTTGATGCATTAGACCTCGTACACTATGATTCCGCGCTTGGCCAGCTCGGCAACCATTTTGTCGAATCTGTCGCCTACAAAAATGTTCTCCGGCTCGACTACGCCTCTAAGTCCACCGTCGTCGTGCGCTACTATTATTGCCGCTATGGAAGAAGGATAGGCAGTGGTCCTTTCCATGGAGGTAATCTGCCTTTCTTCATCGCTGTATGCGAGCAGTTCGTAGGCCTTCTGCTTGTATTTTCCGTCCATAAGACCCTTACCGACTACTTTCAGATATGTGAAGTCACGAACTCCTGGAATCTTCTCCATAAGTTCGTTCAATATAGCTTCGGCTATGTCTCTGGGAACAATTTTCTGTCCTCTGACTTCTTTTACTTCCTTAGAGAAGAAACCTGTAGCATCCAACTCCTGCATAAACTGGTAGTGACCAGGATATCTGAGCGTATATTCAGCTGCTTTCTGCACGCCCTTTTCTACAAGCGTTTTATTTAAGCTGTAGAGACCGTCAGTTTTGAGAGCATCGACCTCGCCGTAGCCGGGTATGAGGAAGGTTTCAAAATCCGCCAGAGCATCTTCAACTACCACTTTGCCGTCCTGGATTACCGACGGGGGAGTCAGATAGAGATCGAGAAGAGCCTCCACGTTGAACAAGACCATGTAATCCAGAGGTGCCACGCCCAGCTTTGTCGGAAGACCTCCGCAATAAATCCCCACTTCTTCGAGCTGATCGAATTCGTGTGCAAGCTGGCCTGCGCAGATGTTTCCGAAGCCCGGTACGATTCCGAGTCCGGGTACGACGAGGTTGTCGCCCTTCTTCAGGTCTTCGCTGAACTCGTATTGGCGATCCCAGAGCCAGTAGTCAGTAAAAACCGCTTTCTTGCCTTTGTTTGCTATAAGAGCCTTGTAAACTTTTTCGGTTATTTCCCATGTGTGGGGAAGGCTATTGACGACAACATCCGATTTCGCCACTAATGCAGCCGTTTCTTCGTGGTTGTTGATATCGAACTTTACGACACTCAGGCGCGAATCTTGGATGAGCTTGTTTGCAAGTTCCAGGTTGGCATCATCTTTATCCGCAATGATAACCTTGGCATCTTTTTCGAAATTGATGATGTCGTAAGCTACGACACGACCCTGCAACCCGCAACCTAATACTAAATAAGTCATAACTACCTCCTTTGGTGATTGTGAGAATTGTCGTTCACAATATATATGAGCAAGTTTCGCGCCAAGTCTTATTTAGTGGTATTTTGAGCTGAAATGCTTATTTCCGTCCGATCCGGTATCTGATGGGAATGAAGTCCAATAAAAAAGTGCCCGTTTATAGGCACATTTTTTTGGATATGACTAAATTTGGGCACTTTTTTCGTTTTATTCGGCGCCCGGTTTTGTGATATTCAACCTTTTAATCTTGTTCTGAAGAGTTTGTCTCTTTATATTCAGAGACCTTGCGGCTTGGCTGACGTTCCAATCATTTGCCTCAAGCGCCGAAAAGATAAGCTCTTTTTCGTGCTTGTCTATAATATCAGTGTATTGCTCTTTTTCTTCCATATCTATGTCCGATGTTTTTTTCTCTTTGTAAATACAGTGCAGATAGAAAGGGAAGTGTTCCGGGGTTACCGAGTCTTTGTATTCTCCGTTGATCAGAATGTATTCGACAACATTGATAAGCTCTCGGATATTTCCCCGCCATTCGTATTTATAAAAGAAATTGAGGGCATCTCGGCTGTAAACCGGGGGACTTATTTCGAACGCATCCGCTTTTTTTTCTGTGAAATGTTTGAGCAGCAACTTTATGTCTTCGGGGCGTTCCCGAAGAGGCGGTATATTGATATTCATTGTGCTGAGCCTGAAAAACAAATCTTCGCGCAGTTTGCCTTCTCTGACCAAGAAATCGGGGCTTTCGTTTATGGTCGCAATTACGTGAACATCTACAGCGCGGTCCGTAGTGTCTCCTATGCGCCGGATGCGCGACTCCTGCAAAACCCTCAATAGTTTTGCCTGAAGGGTGACGGGCAGAGAGTTAATCTCGTCGAGCAAAAGCGTTCCTCCGTTTGCCTGCTCGAACAGTCCCATGGTGTTGGAGGCTCCCGTAAAACTGCCCCTGGTTGTCCCGAACAGGATGGATTCCATAAGATTCTCGGGGATCGCGGCACAATTTTGTGCTATAAATGGCTGTTGACAACGTTTTCCGTAGTTGTGAATACTCTGTGCAATTATTTCCTTTCCCGTTCCGGTTTCGCCGTAGATGAGCGTGTTTGAACCGAAGTTGGAACTTCTTTTTACCCGCTCGATAAGGTCGAGAACACCTTTGTTTAAGGTGAGAAAGTCTTCAAATTGATAATATGCGCTATTGCTTTTCTTTGAAATGTGTCTGTTTGAAATCTCCGAATTTGCAAATAGATTTTTAAAAGATTCGTACAGTGTTTTTATTTTGTCGACATCTTTTACAATTTCGATGACACCTACGACTTTGCCGTCTTCCACAATGGGAAGATCCGTCACAATAGAAGTGATTTTTTTGCCCTTGAAATTAATATATGTTTGAATGTCGTCGTAGATAGGTTCCTTTTCACGTATGCATTTGTATATCGAACTTGTCTGCTTGTTGTAGGATGGGAAGATATCGAAGATATGTTTTCCTATCATGTTTTCGTCCCGGAGATCTTCAATTTCTCCCATCATCTTATTGTAGTAGACAAAATATCCGTTCATGTCGATAATGGCTATCCCGATATCCGAAGTGTCCGCTATCGTTTTAAAAAACAGCGAATCCATGTTGTTTGCAAAAAGCTTTTCGTGTGCTCCGCTAAGAAACATACCGGCCCCCAATTCAAAATTTTTTAACAATGAATTTTAAAACAGGCTTGCAGGACAAAATCCGTTTCCAACTTTCCTGTATAGGATATCCTAAAAATGGGTATTTGCAAAGTTTTAGGGCTCGATATTCTTTGCGCAAAACAAAACCTTACTTTTCAAAGCAAAACAAACAGTTCATAAACTCAAGTGTTTTACATACTCTGAAAAGAGCGGTGTCCCGTTTACTTTGGAAAGTAATGAGAGCCATTGCGTAGAGAAATTTTATCAAAAGTAAGTCAATTCATAGTAAAAAAGTGTATAATGTTTTCATTGCATTGGGCTCGTTCTTGATAGAGGGAGCCTAATATTATGAATTAAAATATGTTTTCAAGTGAAACGGTGCACGGAGCGATGAAAAATTGGTGCAGCTTATAGGGAGCAATCCCGAAAACCGTTGAAATTAAAGGAGTTATAAAAATAAATGAAACTAGGTATCGTCGGACTTCCCAATGTCGGGAAGAGTACACTGTTTAATGCAATTACCCATGCAGGAGCTCAGAGTGCAAACTATCCATTTTGCACGATCGAGCCGAATACAGGCGTTGTCGATGTCCCTGATGAGAGACTCGATGTTTTAGCCGGAATGTCCCATTCTGCAAAAATCACACCGGCAACGGTTACCTTTTTTGACATTGCAGGACTTGTCAAAGGAGCTTCCAAGGGAGAAGGGCTCGGTAATCAGTTCCTCTCTCACATCCGTGAAGTCGACGCCATCGTCCATGTTGTACGAGCATTTGAAGACCCCAATGTCATTCATGTTCACGGTAATGTAGATCCAATTGAAGACATAGAGACAATAGAGCTTGAACTTCTCTTTGCCGATATGCAGATGCTCGAAAAGCGAATCGCCAAACTCGAGCGGCAGGCAAAAGGAGATAAAAGCCTCTTCCCTATTCTCGCTCTCTTTGAGCGAATCTTAAAGGACTTTGAGCGAGAGATCCCCGCCAGAAATATGGCGTTTGATCCAAATGAGGAGACGATTGTCTCTGAGCTTCACTTGCTCACATACAAACCTGTCATCTATGTGGCGAACATCAGCTTCGATGACATCGCCTCGGCGAACCCTCTCTACGACGCTATTGAAAAAAAAGCTTCTAAAAGCGGTGCTCAGGTCATTGCAATAAGCGCGCAAATTGAAGAGGAGATCTCTCAACTTCCCGCTGATGAGCGAAAAGAATTTCTCCAGGAATTGGGAGTGGAGGAATCCGGTCTCGATAAACTGATTAAATCAGGATATGAGCTATTAAACCTTATAAGCTACCTCACCACCGGACCGAAAGAAACTCGAGCATGGGCAATAGAAAACGGCACCAAAGCACAGAAAGCGGCCGGCAAGATTCACTCGGATTTTGAAAGAGGATTTATTCGAGCCGAGGTCATCGAGTTCAATCATCTCATAAGCGCCGGAAGCATGCAAAAAGCCAAAGAACAGGGTCTAATTCGAAGCGAGGGGAAAGAATACATCATTAAAGACGGCGATGTCGTCCTCTTCCGATTTAATGTCTAGGATGCAAATAGACCGCATATAATAAAAAACTAAAAAAAATAAAAGCCTTGAATTTCAAGGCTTTTGGCGCGACTGGAGGTATTCGAAACCCCGACCCCATGATTCGTAGTCATGTACTCTATCCAGCTGAGCTACAGTCGCAGATCTTGGTGCCCAGAGCCGGAATCGAACCAGCGACACGTGGATTTTCAGTCCACTGCTCTACCGACTGAGCTATCTGGGCTTATTTGGTGGGCCTTCAGGGACTCGAACCCCGGACCGGCCGGTTATGAGCCGGATGCTCTGACCAACTGAGCTAAAGGCCCCAATGGCAGGGGTGACAGGATTCGAACCCACGACACGCGGTTTTGGAGACCGCTGCTCTACCAACTGAGCTACACCCCTATGGCGGAGAAGGAGGGATTTGAACCCTCGCGCCCCGTAAAGAGCCTACTCCCTTAGCAGGGGAGCCTCTTAAGCCACTTGAGTACTTCTCCGAGAACAGGCACTTGGCGGAGAGGGTGGGACTCGAACCCACGTGGGTTTACACCCTAACGGTTTTCAAGACCGCCCCGTTATGACCGCTTCGGTACCTCTCCAAAAATGGTGATCCATCCGCGACTCGAACGCGGGACTCCCTGATTAAAAGTCAGGTGCTCTACCGACTGAGCTAATGGATCATGATGGCTGGGGATATAGGATTTGAACCTATGAGTCACGGAGTCAAAGTCCGTTGCCTTAACCGCTTGGCTAATCCCCATGATCCCCTTAAATGGCGCGTCCGAAGGGATTCGAACCCCTGGCCTACGGCTTAGAAGGCCGTTGCTCTATCCGGCTGAGCTACGGACGCCTATTTATAGTTACGCGTGGAGCGGGTGAAGGGAATCGAACCCTCGTAACTAGCTTGGAAGGCTAGGGCTTTACCATTAAGCTACACCCGCATTTGGTGGTGGGAGAAGGATTCGAACCTTCGAAGCAACTTGCAACAGATTTACAGTCTGCCCCCTTTGGCCACTTGGGTACCCCACCATATTCATATGTCTTGAACGAATTGGAGCCAGTGATGGGACTCGAACCCGCAACCTACTGATTACAAATCAGTTGCTCTGCCAATTGAGCTACACTGGCAAAAATGGCGATCCGGAAGGGACTCGAACCCTCGACCTCTAGCGTGACAGGCTAGCGTTCTAACCAACTGAACTACCGGACCGTATTTCATCTCTCAATTGCAAAGTTCCTGGTGCCGGGAACCGGAATCGAACCGGTACGATCGCAATGATCGCAGGATTTTAAGTCCTGTGCGTCTGCCAATTCCGCCACCCCGGCAATTTAAGGAAAAATGGCTCCAAGGGTGGGATTCGAACCCACAGCCTATCGGTTAACAGCCGAGTGCTCCACCGTTGAGCTACCTTGGAATATTAGAAACCAGCGATGACCTACTCTCCCGGGGGGCCGCCCCCCAAGTACCATCGGCGCTAAGAGGCTTAACTTCTGTGTTCGGGATGGGAACAGGTGTGACCCTCTTGCCTTTATCACTGGATA
>JAAYOV010000009.1 GCA_012520095.1 Tissierellia bacterium
ATTTCGTGTATAATTGTATTCATAAGAATAGCCTCCTTTATTATGATTTTTGTTTTTTGACACTTCTATCATAACATATGGGGCTATTCTTTTTTGTATTTTTCCCTACAATTATTTTACACTAACTGAAGATGAGATGCCACGTAATACACGCGCTCGCCTTCTCCGGGTGCGGATGTGTCAATAAAGTGCGGCTCATCGACTTTCCCCAAATAAACTTGCTGTCCGTCTTCAATAGAAAAGACAGTATAATAGGAAATTTCCGACTCATTCTCCCACGTAAGAGAAATGCCTTCTTTTCCTCTTCCTTCCACTTCAACAGAATGTGCTGCCGGCAGATCTCCCACGGAAAACAGCATCTCTCTTCCGTCAAGACCCATGGGTACACGCCACATGAGGAGTTCCCCGTCGGCGTACACAGAGGCATCGCCTAAAAGAGAGAAGGCTTCTGCCTCTGAAAGAGAAAAGACGGGCAAAGGAAGAAGAAAGAGAACAAACAAGGCAACAAGCCATTTATGCTTCATCTTGTGCTCCCTCTGCTTTCAGGCGCATGCTGGGCACGAAATAACGGATGCCTTCTGCGCGAAGCGTTTTCTTCACATCTTCGAGCGTCCTCCAATATGTCTGCCAATAGTCTTCCGTATTGACCCAAAAGCGAAGGGTCATACTGAGCGACGCATCATTGTTCTGGCTGAAAACGACATCAATCGGACGATCTGAGAGCGTCTGCGGCTGCACTCCGGCGACCCGAATGAGAACTTCTCTTGCCGCCTCAGGATCGCTGTCTTCTTGGAGACAGACACCGATCTCAACGCGCCTTTGAGGAAATGCCGTAACATTGACTAACGTCCTTGAAGAGATGTGGGCATTTGGCACAAGGACGAGTTTGTTGTCCGGAGTGACGAGCGATGTCGTTAAAAGATCGATCTTCTGCACGCTGCCCTCCGCCTCTACACTGATGACATAGTCGCCTACCTTAAAAGGCTGAAAGAGGACTAAGATAATGCCTCCTGCAAGATTGGAAAGACTTCCCTGCAGTGCAAGACCGACCGACAGGCCGGCGGCTCCGATGAGTGCGGTGATCGATGCCATCGGCACCTGCAGGGCCGCAAGAGCGATGACGACGACGAGAATCTTCAGCCCCGCTCCGAGGAGCGAGTAGATAAATCCGATCGCCGTCTCGTCAACTTGGCGTTTCTTCAGCCGGTTTCTAAAAAACAACAGGAATTTTTTAACAGCGTAATTTCCCACGACATACACCAAGATAGCGATCATTATATTCTTCAGTAAATTTGTCCCGTCTTGCAAAAGGGAAACCCAAAGGGGGGATTGAAGAAGCTTGTCCATATTTTCTCCTATAATAATCGATATACTCCCGAAGGATTCTTTCTGGGAGCCACTTCCACCTGAAGATCTCTGCCCGCATGGATTTTATGTTCCTTTAGGTGGGCATGCGTTGTCATATACGCAAGATCCGGATAATTGTTTTGTTCGCTGAGGTGGGCAAGAAGAACAAAGCGAAGCTTGCCTTCCTGCTCATAGATTGTGCGGATGCTCTGCGCCGCTCGAGCATTGCTGAGATGGCCGAGTTCACCTAATATGCGCTGCTTGAGCCTATAGGGATAAGGACCCATTCGCACCATATTTTCATCGTGATTGCTCTCCAGAACTAAAAAATCGGAGGAAATAAGCGCTTTTAACGCTTTGTCTTCCATCTCTCCAAGGTCGGTGGCAAGACCGAGCGTCTTTTTGCCGTCGGTAAACCGAAATCCGAAGGTCTTGAATGCATCGTGTGGAACTTGAAAAGCCTCCACTTCCATATCTTGCACAATCATTCTTCCCTCTTCAAAAAAAGTAAAACGATCGATAGGGAGCTCTTCGAGACGGGGAAGAAGATATTCATACGTGGTGCGATGAATATAAATGGGAACCGAGGTGCGCTTTGCCAGCACCTTTAGCCCCCTCACATGATCTATGTGGCCATGGGTAATGACGATGGCATTTATATCATCGAGATGCACGCCTACGCTTCCAAGTGCCTCCCGTATATATTTCGCGCTCATTCCGACATCTACGAGTATCTTCGTCTTTTTCGAAGCGAGATAATGAGCGTTTCCGCTCGATCCGCTGGCAAGTGAACAGTATTCCATAGTTTTCCTTTCAACAATGATTGTACCACAGCACCCGGCCGGCAAAACCTATAAGAAAAATTACCTGTATTGGACATTTGGGTTTCTTCATAAGCTATAATGAGTAAAGGAGGTACTGCTTTGCCAATCTATCTACAACCGGAAAGTTTTGATTTTTCCACGATTCAACTGGAAAGTCTCTTCATCGAGGAATTTGTCCCGCATGCGCCGCTTCTGCCCCTGAAGGTATATCTCTTGGGCTTACAGCTCCTGCAAAAAGGACAAAATCCCGATCTGTCCGTTCTGGCTTCTCGCCTCGGGGTCGAAAGCAAGGATGTCCGGGAAGCCTATGAGTACTGGCGAAATCTGGGGCTTGTCCGCTTCAGCGCTTCTGCAAGATCGGGAGAAGATGATATCCACTATCTGAGCGTGCGAGATCTCTATCTTAACAATAATTATCGGTTGAAAAAACCGCTCTCTTCGCTTGACCGCGGCGAGCTGTACAATGACCTCTTCCGCTATGTCAATGAGATTTTGGTCTCTCCCGCCACTGAGATTGAACGCGCCCACGTCATCGACTATCTGCGAGATAAAGATGTGCCCAAGGAGCTCGTTCGCGAAGCTTTCAGGGACCATTCCATGCAGTATGCCAGAGGAAAAAAAGTCGTCAACACCCTGCGCTACTGGAATGACAACGGCATTCAATCTCTGGAAGACTTAGAGGCCTTCAAAGAGCGGTTCAATCTCCGCCAACTCAATTACAAGCAAGTGCTAACGGCTCTCGGATATCCTTATACCGCGCCTACGCAGGCAGATAAAGATTGTGTCGACACCTGGCTCGATGAGTACCAATTCAGCATGGAGCAGATTCTTGAAAAAATCAAGGAAATTACGATGAATAAGCGCAATCCCTCCATGAACTATCTGCACGCGGCATTTCGCAACGAATATGATGGAATATCCAAGAAGGCGGAAGCAAAGGAAGACGTGAGCGAACTCAGCGACGATGAACTCCTCGCTCGCTATGGTATTAAAAGATGATCGAAGATATCCGGCGCGAATTACTCAGGGAATATGAAGAAAGACGATTTCTCCGAGATCTTGAAGTTCGCAGAAAACAAAGACAATTATACGAAGAAATACCTGAATTGCAGGCTCTTGAACAGAAATACAAAGAAATGGAGCTTGAGATTTTGCGCGCCGTATTTTCCTCTCCCTCATACGCAAAAAGCGCTGCACAAGAGCAGGAAAAGCTTTACGCAAGGCTGGAGGAGGACAGAGAAGACCTTCTCAGACGCCGCGACATCGACCCGGATTCACTTCTTCCATCCTATGAATGTCCACATTGCAGAGATCGGGCTTTTCTTGACGACGGAAGCTATTGTCCGTGTTTCAACAGACGGCTCGCCAAGAGAATCTATCAGATGAGCGGTTCTATCGCAAAAGAAGACAGGGATTTGAGCAGCTACACACTCGATATCTTTAACGATCCCGAGCAACGAGCAAACATGGGCAAAATCTATTCTGCCATGAAAGAGGAGGCTCGCTTCTTTACCCCCGGCTCCGGGAAAAACTATCTTTTCAGCGGTCCGGTCAGCCAAGGAAAGACTTTCCTCATGGAGAGTTTTGCCGGCGAACTCCTAAAGGAAGGCATCATCATCTTCCACATGACGGCGCCTGCGATGGTGGACTTTCTTAGAAGATATCGCTTTCAAGGAAGACCGGAGGAAAACGACGAACAAGTCTATCAACTTCTAATGGAAAGCGATCTGCTGCTCCTTGATGACCTGGGCAAAGAAAACGTGACCGACTTCGTAGTAACGGAGTTTTTCCATCTCGTTAATCATCGGTATTTGAACAAAAAAAGTCTGTTTATCAGCACCAACCTAAACATTAAAGAGTTGTTTGCCACCTATGACGAAGCGGCAATGGATCGGCTTCTCGCTCACGCCTATGTCCCCAAGTTCTTTGGACCCCCTCTGAAACGGGGCACTCCATGAATCGAAATATCGACAGAATCATTCCCGCTCCCTCCCCGCACTGGGTCGGAAACGGATTTCGCGTTCGACAATTTTTTGCAAAAGAAAATGAAAGCCGGCGCGCGTTCTTCAGTCCGTTTCTTCTGATGGATTATCATGAGCCGTATTTTTATGAGGCGACGCCGATTGATACCGGAGTCGGCCCGCATGCCCACAGAGGTTTTTCCACCCTCACTCTCAGCCTGGCAGGCCGCCTCACGCATGAAGACAACGTCGGAAACAGAGGTGTGATCGATTCCGGAGGCGTCCACTGGCTGCATGCCGGAAAAGGCATTTTACACAGAGAAATTCATGAAAGCCGTTGGAGCAAGACCCCTCGAATACTCCACAGTGTTCAACTGTGGATTGACTCGCCAAAAGAGCATAAATTTGATGAGCCCGCCTATCGCCGCTTTGCAAAAAAAGATCTCGGCCATAGAGAATTCTTTGATGAAACGCAGCTCACCGTCATCGCCGGCGAAGCGTATGGCGTAAGAGGTCCGGTTCCCACATTTTCCCCCATCACTCTCTACCGGCTGCGCCTGACAAGCATCTCATCTTTTGAAATCATCGAACCGCCTGAGCATAATCTCGGGATCCTCATATTAGATGGGAAAGTCCGAATCAATGGTGAGCAAGACGGAATACAGGGCGACTTCTTTTCTTTCCGCCGTGAAGAAGGCACTCTCAACCTCCAGGCGCCCTCACATGCGGAAGTGCTGGTTCTAAGCGGCAAACCTCTCGATCAAGAGGTGCATATGAACGGACCGTTTGCCATGGCAACGCGGGACGATCTCTACCAGGCTCTCTCGGATCTCCAGCTTGGCAAGTTCGGAAACATGGATCTTGTATAAAAAGTAAAACCCCTTCCGGAGTTTTTCTTTGGAAGGGGTTTTTTATGTCATCTGTTGATCCGAACCGGTCTTTTATAAACGTTCAAGTCCGTCTTGTGAAGCCGCCTTTATCAATTAATAAGCGGTATTGTCAGGGTTGCGCCGGACTCTCCGTCGGCGTCTCTGTTTCAGGGGGCTCCATTCCCAGGAGTTCATGTACATATTCGGGATATGCCCGCTGAAGCGGAAGCTGGTCTTTATCCTCCAGATACTGATAGTAGTCTTTGTCGAGTATCAATCCGGAATACATGAACATCCTTCGTATGCGCTCAGACATATCGTATTGAAACTCTCCCGTTGGAGTCGCGCCAATAAATTCGTCGGTCCAGGAATTGTATTTGAACTCATTGGTGATATAACTGCGGTTGAGGAAGACGACGAGCGGACTCGTGTCGCTGAAGACATCGATCCCCATGAGGAGGCGGGAGTCATAATTCAGACCCATCAAGTTGTGGATCGTCGGGATGATATCAAGCGAACACGCCGGACGCTCAATGACTTCTCTTTCCATCCCCTGCTCATACATGATAAGGGCGTTTCGATAGAGTTCGAAGTTTCTCTCCACCTCATGGCCGGCAAGCTCATTGAGACCGGCATCGGTGAGCCCGTAGGGATAGTGGTCGGCGCTGATGACGATAAGCGTTCGCTCCGCCACTCCCACTTCATTGAGGCGCTTGAGCAAATATTCCATGGCGCGGTCGAGCTCAATGTTGCAGGCGAGATATGCCTTGACCTCATCGCTGTAATCGAGATGCTCGACCAGGTGGCGATTCTTCTTGCTCATGGCATTGCCCATGAAATTGTATTCGAGATGCCCGCTGACCGTCATATAATATGCGTGAAACGGTTCATCGTGAATATACTCATCGACAGAAGCTTCCATCATATCGAGATCGCTCTGAGGCCATCTCACGGGAATATCTAAGCCGTTATACAGTCCTTTATACTCATAACCCAAATTCGGATGGGATTTATCACGATCATAATAATCATATGTGTGATTGTGGTAGGCCATCGTCAAATAGCCTTCTCTTCTTAGAGTATTGCCCATGGTAAAAGGCAGATAGTTGTCTGCGCTTCTTGCAAGGGACCAGACGCCCGAGCGGGGGAGCAGTCCCGTCGTTGCGACGTATTCTCCGTCCGATGTGCTGACTTCCCATATGGGAGTGTAGAATTCAGGAAATACATATCCCTCATTTGCCATCATATATAAAGTAGGGGTGAGTTCCTCATCGAGCACAAGGTGCGAGAAACCCTCCGCCGTGATCAGGATCAGGTTGTGGCCGGCAAAGCGGCCTGTGTGGTCATTTTTTCTTGTGGGAGCTCGCATGCCGAAGTATTCATGCATCCAGCCCATCACTTCTTCCGTCTCTTCGTCCAGCAATTTCTTAAAATCGATGTCGAGGACGTTGAGGCCTCTGGCCGTCTGCGCAGGTGCTTCTCCCTCAGGCGGTTCTGCCCCCACCGGATATCGTCTCTTTTGCGGTCCATAAGAGGGAATATCTCCCGTTTCCGACGGAGGAAGAATCTCCATCTGCGCATCCGAGGATCCGAAGACATATCCCTTTAAGTCATTACTGATGGTCATCAGGAGTCCCACATTATAGACGGACTGATCCATCGGGCCGCGCGCAAAGAGCATGTCAAAACTCGAGCCTTTTCCTATTTTTCCGATTGAGCACGCAAAACTTGTGATCGTCGCGCTGAGAAGCACCGCTAAGAACAGAAAGACAAAAAGAGATCTTCGCCTCCAGTTCCAAGTCCACTTGGGAATCGTCTTGCGTAAGATAAAGAGGACGACAGCGGGCACAAACATCGCAAGGGCATGGAAGAAGTTTTGGAATATCGTCTGAAAGATGACGCCCGTAAAGCCCAAAGCATCTTTTCCGTGAAGCGCACTGTAGATTGTGTAGAACGTGCGAAATATCTTCGTGTAAATAAGCTGCGAAGAAAAGTAAAGGCCGAAGAAAGCAAGCAGCCCTATCAAAACTCCTCTGCGGATGTTCTCCGGAAACAGACTGACAAGGAGCATCATTACCACGGCAAATAGCAGGCTCAATAAAAACAGCAGGAACAGCCCGCTGAAAAACGGTTTCGGACTTGCAAGCCGCAGAAGGACCTCCATCCAAAAGAAACTGAATGTCAAAAATATCAACAGCGGCAATGATTTCTTAAGCTCTCTCATATTAATATCCTCTTGACAACAACAGAACTATCTTAACGCACAAATACGGAAAATACAAAATCTTTTCATATAATTTATTATTTTATGGGTTTCTTTATTTATCCCGAATTATCGACAATAAAATAAGCACAGCGAAAAATACTTTTTCAACTGCCCTTATTGCAACAGAATCTATTGAATCGGGTCGGGGTCTCGATAGGTCAGATAGTCCAAATAATCTCGAGTCCTGATCTCCATATCGCCAAGCTCACGCATCCATCTTCGGTGAAGTTCTTTGTCTCTGCGAATTCTCCTCTCAAGAATATGTGATTCGGGAACCGTCCCAATCTGCTCCTCAACCTTTGCATAGCGGTGCCAGAGAATTTCTCCCACTCTCATACAGAGCTGAATCTGCGCATGAAGATCAAAGGGATCGTCCTCTACGGAGCGCTCCCGCACCCTTCGCTTTAAAGCCGTTGCCGTCTCTTTCCACTTGCGAAAGCGGTAATGATAGGCAAACCACAGTTTTAGTGTTTCCGAATCAAATTCTCGAGTCATGCCTCTCCTGCTTGCATATCCTAAAAAGACATCGTCACCGGACGACCAACTTTAGGCATGTCTATTATGAATAGCTACCTCACCGGTTTGCCGCTGTATCATCACGCGAGTACGCTTTCGAGCCAAACTTTGTATAAGGACCCATCCACGTCAGTTTGACCATTCCCGTCTCTCCGTTTCTCTGTTTGGCGATATGGATCTCAGAGACATTTTTCTCCAGAGAATCCTTATTATAATAGTCATCGCGATAGATGAACATGACAAGGTCGGCGTCTTGCTCAATGGCTCCGGATTCACGCAGATCCGAGAGCATGGGGCGCTTGTCCTTTCTCATTTCCGGACTCCTTGAGAGCTGAGAGATGGCAATGAGAGGACAGTTCATCTCCCTTGCGATCGCCTTTAAGCCTCTTGAAATCTGCGCAATCTCCACCTGGCGGTTTTCTCCGCCTCCTCCGTCCATCAGTTGGAGATAGTCGACAACGATCAAGTCAATCGGCCCTTCCTCCAAGCGATGGCGACGCAACTTCGACCTGAGTTCCATGAGAGTAATCCCGGCTGTATCGTCGATAAAGAGCTTTGCTTTGTCAAGCTGCTCAATCCCATGAGTAAAGCGAAGCTGATCTTCCCTTGTCAGATGATAGGTCAGAAGATTCGTCAGGGGAATCATATACTCAGAGGCAATGATGCGAAGAAGCAGCTGCATCCTGCTCATCTCCAAGCTGAAAAAGCATACATTCTTCCCCTCATGGAAAGCAGCGTGCTGGGCGATGTTCATCCCAAGAGAAGACTTGCCCATGGAAGGGCGTGCGGCGATGAGGATCAGATCGCTCTTTTGAAGCCCGTTCGTCTTTGTGTCGATTTCAATAAACCCCGTTGGAATTCCCCGAAGCTTGTCGGGGTCTTTGCTGAATTCCTCTATCTGCGCATACAGTTCCGGCAACATGCTCCTGAGAGGCATCAGTTGCTGGCTTTCTCCCAGCTGAGAAATTTCAAACAGCTTTTTCTCCGTCTGTTCAAGGAGTTTTTGCCCTTCCGGATTATCCAGAGCTTCTTTTGCGAGCTCTTTTCCCACATGAATGAGCTTGCGGCGAAGACTTTTCTCGCGCAAAATATCGACATATTCTTTTGCATGATATGTCAAGACACCTTCACTCGTCAGCGCGTTCAGATAGTCTCTTCCGCCCACTCCCTGGAGCTTTCCGTTGTCTTCGAGATAGCTGGCGAGCGTGATGATATCGAGATCTTCACGTTCTCGCGACAAATTCTGCAGCGCTTTAAAGATGACGCGATGCGTATCATAGTGGAAATCTTCCGAAGCAAGTCCGTTGATTCCTTCAGCCAGCGCCGATTTGTTCAGTATCATGGCTCCGAGCATGGAGCGCTCTACACTGATATCATGTGGAAGATCCTGCGGCATATCTACTCCTCGACGACGTCAACTTTGATTCGGGCGCTCACCTCTGAATGGAGACGCAATTCCACCACATGCATGCCGACATCTTTGATGGGTGCCTGCATGAGGATGTCTTTTCTGTCGACTTCATAGCCTGCATCCTTGAGTGCGCCGGCGATGTCCATATTGGTGACAGAGCCGAATATTCTTCCCTTTTCCCCTGCTTTTACCGCAAGAGTGAACGTCTCCTGCTCGATTTTTTCCTTCAATTCTTTTGATGCCTGCAGATGCATTGTATCGCGGATTGCACGAGATTTCTCTCTGTGCTTTGCCTCGCGAACAGCGCTCTCGGTGGCGATGGCGGCATAGCCTTTCGGTATGAGAAAGTTGCGGGCATAGCCGTCTTTTGCCTCGACGATGTCTCCTTTTCGCCCTATTCCTCTGACATCTTGTAAAAGTATGACTTTCATCTACCCAATCCTTTCTTCGATCGCTCCGAGGAGTTTTTCTTTGGCCTCCTCCAAGCTGAGTCCTGTCAACTGAGCCCCGGCCGTTTCAAGATGGCCTCCGCCTCCAAGTTTTTCAAGAATTACCTGCACATTGACGACTCCTGTACTCCTAGCGGAGATAAAGATCGTCCCTTGAGGGTCAAATCCCATGACAAAGGCGGTGCTGATGCCTCGGATATCGATGAGTTCATCTGCGCTTTGACTGATGATCTTTTTAATATTTACTGAAGGCAAGTCCGTATAAGACAATGCGATCTCCGGCTGCACGAGAGTGGCGGTGCTGATGAGGGAGCTCTTGATGATCGTATCGTGCAGCTCATCTTGGAAGAACTCGCGAACTTGGCGCATATTGGCGCCGTGTCTTCGAAGATAGGCCGCCGCATCAAATGTGCGCACTCCGGTGTTGAAGATGAAACTCTTGGTGTCAAGCATGATGCCCGCCATGAGAGCATTGGCTTCCTGTACACTGAGAGTGACATCTTGCCCCAGATATTGAAGAAGCTCCGTCACCATCTCGCAGGCGCTGGAAGCATAGGGCTCCAAATAGAGAAGAGAGAGATTTTCGACGATCTCCGTCCCTCGTCTGTGATGGTCGATGACCACTCTCCTCGGCGTACGTTCAATCAGCTCGGGCGCCTCGGTGAAATTTGGTCTATGCGTGTCGGCAATAATGAGCAAATCTTCCGGAGTCATCTTATTCTTTGCCTCTTCCGGTCGAATAAAATGATAATCCGGATTCGGTCCGAAGTCTTGATAGACCATGGAAATCGCATCGGTAGCCTCCTCCAGCACGATGGAGGCGGGAACCCCCAGCTCAATCGTGGCTCGATACAGGCCGATGCAGGCTCCAAAGGCGTCCATGTCGGGATAACTGTGTCCCATTATATATACATGCGGACTTTCATTGATCAAAGTAACCAATGCCTGGGCAACGGTCCGACTTTTTACGCGACTTTTGCGCTCGACATTTTTACTTCGCCCCCCGTAAAACTCGAAATTGCCACCCTGCTTGATGACGGCCTGATCACCCCCACGGCCAAGGGCAAGCTCCAGAGCGTTTTTGCTCGCCTCATCTCTTTGTGAAAGCGTGTCGCCGTCAACGGAAAGCCCGATGCTCAGGGTAAGAGCCATACGGGTTCCGGTGTTGATCTTTCGAACCTCATCGAGGATGACGAACCGGCGCATCTCAATGTTTTCCATATGATGTTTTTCTATGAGCAGGATGAACTCATCGTCATCGACGCGATGAATAATGGCGGAGTTTCTGATCGCCCATTTCTGTATCAATGCATAGATCTCGCTGATGAGAAAAGGCCTTCTTGCATCGTCGATTTCTGTGATGACTTCATCAAAATTGTCGACCTGAATATAGGCGAACAAGAGTTTTTCATCATCATACGCCTTTTGCAAGCGGACGTTTTCCGTATCATCGAGCCAATAAAATGTATAGATCTCTCCATTCGGAGAATCGCTTGCCGTATAAAAGACTTTGTAAAACGTATCGCGGATGCGCTGTTTAAAGAATATATCTTCCTTGTCTCTCATCTCTTCCCAATTCCACCCCGGAAAGATCGACCGCAGATTCATCCCTACCAGTTGCTCCTCACGATTTAATCGATCGCGCATCTTCGAGTTGTACCAGAGAATAATCCCCTTGTCATCAGCCACTAAGAGGGGCAGCGGCATCGCCAGATAATTTCCGCCTTGGGAAATAGCCACCGTTTCTCGCATCCGCTCCAGATACCCGTCTACCCATGCGCGCGAACGAAGGGTTTTATAAATCGTATAGACAATGAGGACAAAGAAAATCGCCAATCCTACATAGGCCCACTCGGGACGCAGCAAAAACAGCGCCACAATCAGCGCCGCAATGACGGCCAGATAATAATACACATTGATGTGAGATTCCGTCAGAATTTTTTTCTGCATATCCTTCTGCTTGTCCAGTTTATCCTCCTATCCTGCGCATATGCGTCATATTTTCAATAAAGCCCAGAAAGCCAAGGCTGAGCTGTCCCATGGGGATGAGAAACAACAAAGGCGCCAGCGCATAGAAAATGCGATTGGACTTGCCTCTCTTTGCTCTCCACCAGGCAAGAAAACTGATCCCCTGAAGAAAGAACAGAAAAAGCAGGATGAAGATCAACACCACCGCCATCTGCCCAAAGTTTCCTCCCATCAGATTCGTTAAAAGATAGAGGAGCAGAAACAGCGTTGCGACCGGAATCATGGTCAGCTCCGTCAATCTATAGTTGAGAAAACTCGGCACAAGGACGGGAATTCCGCGAGAAGCGGCAAGTCGAGCCCCAAAGTAGAGAGCCCACAGCGCCATTAAGCCTCCTACAAAAAACATCCCGCTAAGGCTCAGGGCAGACATCTGCTCAAACAAGTCTGAGACATTGATGCCCATTGACGATAATTCCGCACCAAAACTCTGTATCAAGTTTATCTTTATGGCCGCATATACGTCCAGGCCGAGCAGATCTCTTGCGATCATCATATATGCCGTGTACAGGGCACTCATATACGTCCCCATCGCCACAACGACCACCTCGATGCGCTTCGCCTTATAACTCAAAACATAGACGACCAAACCGAATATGCCGCCTGACAGCGTGTAAAGAGCTGCATGAAGGGGATCCAAAAGGAGCACGAGAGCCGCTCCAGAGAGGAGGGTAGAGGCGATTGTGACCCTTCTCGGAAAAGAAAAGGCGAGAAAACACGCATAGAGAGGGGGCAGCATAAGGAAAACCGTCATCTGCAGATTCATGGCAAGCACGATGCTTAAAGTCATCAGAAAAGCGCCGACAATCATCGCCAGCACATGTGTGTGGCGCGCCATTACTTCACTCTGTCCGCATGCCCTGTCAGCATATCGTTCTTCACTTTCCACAGAGGCAATGATAGGTCCACAAAGTACTTATGCGGATGGACGATTCGCTTGACGCCGTCCCATAGGCGCGCTTCCTCTTCCTCTCGATAGGCGCGGATCTCTTCAATGGTCTTCTTAGGATAGACACGCTTGCCTCCTTTGAAAATAGGCACTAAGAGGGGCTTGGCTTCAAATTCCTCGATGACGGTTTTCTTCCATGTATAGACAGGGTCAAAGAGCTCGTACGGCTGAGAGGTATCGATCTTCTCTCCATGGATCGTCATCAAATCCGCCAATGCCTTTCCGGTTTTTTTGTCGTATAGGCGATAGAGGTCTTTAAAGTGGGGATTGGTTATCTTCTCTACATTTTCACTGATCTTAATCTTCGGCTCGATCGTGCCGTCTTCATGCTCTACGGCCACCAGTTTGTAGACGCCGCCGAATACGGCATCGCTACTGGCGGTGATCAGTTTTTCTCCTATGCCGAAGATGTCAATCTCTGCATCTTGGTCTCGAAGAGCTTTGATCGTCTCCTCTTCAATGGCATTGGACGCCATGATCTTCACATCTTCATACCCGGCTTCGTCCAACATGACTCTTGCTTTTTTGGACAGATAGGCGAGGTCTCCCGAATCCAGCCGAATCGACAGCGGACGATGTCCCGACGGAACCACCACCTCATCAAAGACGCGAATGGCATTGGGAATTCCGCTTTGAAGCGTATTATAGGTATCGACAAGCAAAGCCGTGGATGCAGGATACGACGTGGCATATGCCTTAAACGCCTCGTATTCATCGTCAAAGAGCTGAATCCAGCTGTGCGCCATCGTGCCGAACACCGGCACGCCGAAATCACGGCCCGCCATGAGATTGCTCGTTCCGGCGCATCCTCCTATATAAGCGGCGCGAGCTCCCAGGTAAGCGGCGTCGGCTCCCTGAGCTCTCCTCGCGCCAAATTCCACGATCGGAATATCCTGTGCGGCGCGCACAAGGCGATTGCTCTTTGTGGCGATCAGACTCTGATGATTGATGAGCACCAGCAATGTCGTCTCAATGAGCTGCGCTTCAATGACATTGGCACGAACGGTAACCAGCGGCTCGCGGGGAAATACAGGCGTTCCTTCTTCGACGGCCCAGATATCACCTTTAAATTGGAAGTTTCGGACATAGTCTAAAAACTTCTCATCGTGGATTCCGACACTGCGAAGGTAGTCTATATCGCTCTCTTCAAATTTCATGTTTTCAATAAATTCAATCAGTTGTTCCAATCCGGCGGCGATCGCCATTGCGCCCCCGTCCGGCGTTCTCCTGAAGAACATATCAAAATAAACGATTTGATCTGCCATTCCGGATTGAAAATAGCCCATGGACATCGTCATCTCATACAAATCCATCAGCATCGTCATATCTCGAACGGCATTGTTGTTTTTCATCTGTTCCCTCCTGCGGGTGATAAAGTTATTATACCACAGGCAATATCTGAAACTTCGCCAAATCAACCGATAATCAATGCCAAGTCCGTGCTTCCGGCAGCCAATGACGCATTTATCCCTGTAATGCACACAAACCTCAGGAAAAGAAGCCCACCTCTAAGAGGTGAGCTTCTTGTTGATTTCCTTGATTTTCGTTCTCCAGACTATGTACTGAATACCCCATACGACGACGAAAAGGAGAAGAAAGATGAGAAAGTACTTGATAAAGCCCTGCAGAGAATGTTCCATCCAGTGAGTGAGATAGGCGATCGGCATCATGACAAAACAGGCGAGAAGAAAGTAAATTCCGGTCTGTTTTGCAATGCTCCAGCGCTCCATCTCCCATATGAGAGAGATCATGGCAAATGCGGATCCGAGTATCCCCGAAAAAAGAGTCTGCCATATCACCGCATTTAATTCACTTCCCGCCACATCGATTAAGGCAGGTACTACCGCCAAATATTTTCCCTTTGCAAAAAACAAAGAGATGCATATTGTAATCAACTGGCTAATCATCACGCCTATCGGGAATCCAATTCCCCCTCGAATCAGGCATTGTTTTTTCATTTTTCCTCCTATATCCCCAGAATCTTCTTAATTTTTCCGACATATCTGCGAGAGACCCAAGCAGAAGATCCGTCGGAGAGCTCTACATGAATCGTCCCTGTGTACCCGAAGTCGAAATGTCGTGTCTTTCTGATATTGATGATCTCCGAATGGGAGATGCGGACAAAATCATTTCTGTCAAGCCGCTCTTCGGCTTCATAGAGTCGGAGCCGCAACGTATACTTCCCGTCTTCGGTCTGTGCGTATACTTTCCCGGTGTCTGCATAGACGCGAATGATCTTGTCTTGATCAAGAACGGTCAGTTTCTCGTGTAAAAAACCGGTAATCATATGCATCGACTGCTCGGAGAGTTTGTCGATGAGAAGTTGGATTTCCTCGCTCATCCGAGCCGTATATATCACGATTTTATTTTCCTTGCGGCCTGGATCGATCTTTACTTCGATTTCCAATATTCTCCTCCTTTCACAGCCATAATAATAAAAGCAAGCTTCGCCATTCCACTGTTTTTACATAAACGGCGAATATTCACACATAAACGGTCATTTCTGCAAACAAAAACTCCCTTCGATCATTCGAAAGGGAGTTTGTGATGCTTATCTGGAAACATAGGGCATCAGGGCAACCGCTCGAGCGCGTTTAACCGCTGCGGTAATCTTTCTCTGATGCTTGGCGCACGCTCCACTCACTCTGCGCGGAAGTATTTTTCCACGCTCGGATACGTAGCGGTTGAGGGTGCGTACATCTTTATAGTCGATCTCATCTATGTGATTTGTACAGAAATAGCATACTTTTCTTCTTCTTGGTCTAAAACCCATGGTCGATTCCTCCTAAAACGGAATGTCTTCGTCGTCCACTCCCGGAAAATCCATCTCCCGCTCATCTATCGGCGCGGAGGGAGAATAGGAACTGTCTACATCTCTTTGGCCTGATGGCGATCCCAGGAATTCCACATAATTGGCGACGATATCTGTTGAATATCGGGTGTTGCCGTCGCGATCCTGATACTGCTCAATCTGAATGGAGCCTTCCACGGCACATTGGGAACCGGTTTTTAGGTACTTCGCAACGTTTTCTGCCTGTTTTCCCCAGACAACAACGCGAAAGAAGTCCGCTTTTCTCTCTTTTGAGAAAGGCCGGTTGACGGCAAGTCGAAAATTAGTGACGGCTCGTCCTGTGCTGGCAGCATATCTCAGCTCCGGATCGGCCGCTAAACGCCCAATGAGTATGACGTGATTCACAGCTCCCCCTATTTATCTTTGCGAATGACGTTGTATCGCAGAACCTGATCGGAAATCTTGTAATTTCTTTCCAATTCCACCGGCAAGTCATGGCTGGCTTCAAAGTTCAGCAAATAGTAATAACCATCGCTGATTTTTTGAATGTCATATGCCAGCTTCTTGATTCCCCAGTCCTCTACAGATGTGATCGTGCCGTAGCGCTCGATGACACCCTTGAATCTCTCAAGAAGTTCTTCGCGCGCGGCATCTTCCATATCCGGACGGAAAACGACTATGCTCTCATACTTATTCATATGTCCTCCCTTTGGTCTTCTGGCCCCCGTCTACTGCGGGAGCAGAGAGTCGTGTAATTGCTGCCCGACTATTGTATCATACTAATCCTCTGAGGCAAGCAGAAAAATCAGCCATTGCGATATTTTACAGAAATTCCTCTTCCAATTTTTTTGCCGCAGGCGTGGCGGCAATGCCTCCCAGAGCCGTCTCGCGAAGAGCTTCGGGCATCAGTTTTCCCACCTGATACATGGCGCTGACAACTTCATCGAATGGGACAAGCGAAACCACTCCCGCCTTTGCCATGTCTGCGCTGATAAATGCATTGACGATCCCGGAGGCGTTTCTCAAAGAACATGGGAATTCCACAAATCCTGCAATCGGATCACACACCAGCCCCATCACATGAATCAAAGCAAAACCGGCTGCATGGAAACACTCTTCCGGCGTCCCTCCGAGGATCTCCGTCAGCCCCGCCGCCGCCATTGCCGCCGCCGTCCCGCATTCTGCCTGACATCCGCCGTCAGCTCCGCTGATCGTGGCTTCCTGAGCAATGATCTTCCCGATGGCACCTGCCGTGTAGAGCCCCGGAAGAAGCTCCTGCGCCTCCAGTTCCCATTTATCCTGTGCGGCCAAAAGCGCCGCCGGTAAAATTCCCGCGGCTCCTGCTGTCGGGGCTGCAACGATCTTTCCCATCGAAGCGTTGACCTCGGAGACAGACAGAGCCTTTGCCACAGAACCCAGGACAAATTCACCCAGGAAGCTATTTTCTTTCCGGTGATTCCAGACTTTGGTCGAAAATCCCCCGCTCATTCCCGAAAGAGAAAACAGGGGCGTCTCCAACGCCTTGTTTGCCGACTCTTTCATCACCTGTAAAATTTCAAGCATTCTTTGATCGAGTGCCTCTTGCGAAATTCCGGCACCATCCGCCTCATACTCTCTAAAAAAAGCAGAAACAGGCAGGTTTTTCTGCCTGCACATATCTAAAACAAACTCTGCGCTAAAGTGCATTTTCTTCCTCCACCGCGTCTATTTCCGAAATATGTAAAAAATGCGAATCGGACTTCAGCTCATCAAATACCCTCTGTTCTATCTTTGCGTCGAGTTCGAGCACCATCGTCGCCATCTTCCTTGCCCTTGTAACCTTCATCGCGGCAATATTAACTCCGGCAGAGGATATGGCTGCACTGATGCGGCTGATGACACCCGGTCGGTCGTTATATTCAAAAATCATCGTCGGATAGTCACCGCTAAGAGAGACCGATGTATCATTGATGCGAATCACTTCAATCCTTCCACCGCCTAGGCTGGAACCGATGACACTGACTTCCGGCTGATCTCCCCTCATGACAATGCGAACCGTGTTAGGATGAACAAGCCCCAGATCCGCTTCGCGAAAAGAAAATCGGACTCCCTGCTCTTTTGCCATCTCCAGTGCATAGGGAAGGCGCTCATCGTCCGTATCCATTCCCAAAAGACCCGCCACCAACGCTATGTCGGTGCCATGCCCTTTATACGTCTTTGCAAAAGAACCGTGAAGATAGTAATCGACCTCCTTCACGAATGCACCGTAAATCTTTGCTGCGACATTTCCCAAGCGCACGGCTCCTGCGGTATGCGAGCTGCTGGGACCGATCATAATCGGACCTAAAATATCAAAAATATCTGTTTCACGCATGGAAATTTACCTTTACATGTTCAACATCGCACGATTCTCCCTCTTCGGGAAAAAAGAGATTGTGTTCAGAGATATCACTCGCATCATAATCCTGGCGATGCGTAATATAAAACATCTTTTCCGGATAAGAGCGCACAATAGGAAGAAGCTCCTCTACCGTCATATGTGTAGCAAGCTTTCCGCTTTTTTTCGTTCCCTCGATGACCATGCAATGGGCTTCATCGATCGCTTCAAGAACCGGTTCGCAGAGTTCCGTGTCTCCGCTGAAGTAGACGCAGACGTTGTCGTCTCGAAAGACATAGCCGAAACTCGTGATGGCATGCCTTCCGAGAACAGGCTTGACGCTCAAGCCGCAAAGCTCTATCTCCACCTCCGGCTCCACGACATGAAAACGCACCGAATCAAAAATCGGATATTTGACGACGTCGAGTTCACTGAACATCGCCTCAAAATACAACCGGATTTTTTCCTCCAGTCCGTCTGGCCCATATATATGAAGCGTCTTCATATTATTATCTACATACTTTTCCAAAAGCAAAAATGGAAGCCCTCCCAGATGATCGCCATGAAGATGCGTAATGAAGATCGTATCCACTAAAAGAGCGTATCTCCTGAGAAGTGCATTGCAAGCAGGGGGTGTGTCGATCAAAATATGACCGTTTACCACCGCGCTTGCTCCATGATGCGTCGTCTTGATCGCCGCTCCCACTCCGATGAATTGTAATTTCATTGCTCCCCCTACACCAAGCGGAAATCCGTGAGCCTCCAGACATGCATATTGACTTCATGAATCATACTTGAACAATACGGACAGACCTTCGTCCCGAGCGATGTGACGGGAGCCCCGCACTGCGGGCAAGTCAGTCCCAAGGCTGTCCTGTCTTTTACCTTCGTCGCATCCTGTACGTAAAGATAGTAAGAGGCAAAAATCAGCTGAGAGCGATAATTGGCGTCTCCCGAAATGACTTTTCCGTCCTTTTCCAATCGGGCAAAAGCCTCGAGAGCCGTCTGAAACGTCAGCCTGACGAGCCCCTGCTCCTTTTTGTAATCACTGATGACGGTGCGATGTAGCTTGATCTGATCATAATACTGCATCAGCCCCTGCTCTTTAAGCTCTGCGATCCGCGTCATGACGCGTTGGCGAATATCATCGGGCACCTCCGAAGAGAGGAGATCTACCTTTTGCGAAGAAATCGCCTGAAGAGAGGAGAGGAGGACTCTCTCCGCTTTTCTTTTGAGTTCATCGACATTGAGCCCGGGGAAGTCTCTTCGGATCGCCGGCATATACACCGGTTCCATCGAATGCAGACTCCTAGGCGTCTTGGAAGCCGTCAATTTTTCCTGCTGAAGCCCTTCAATCAGATTGTCCGTGCCAAAAAACGTACGGGAAAAATGGCGGATCTTTCGCACACCATAAGCAATGCCGCTTACTGCAATCATAAGAGGCACCATCCAAAATAAATAATAGTACGGCATAATACTCCTAAATAAAAAGACCGAAACTACAGCGGTCTTTCTCCATTAATCTTTCGAATGCGCTTTTCCAGTTTGATGCGATCAATCCAGATCTCTTTATTGCAAGTTAAGCACCGCATACGGATGTCCGCACCTTTTCTCGTTATCTCAAACTCCGCTCCACCGCATGGATGTTGTTTCTTTGTCTCAATGCGGTCGCCTATTTCCAACTTCATCTCGGTGTAAAGAAGTTCGCCAAGATTCCACCGTAATCATAGAAGAATTTAGCAAACAGGGATTTATGGTAAATATCATACAAGATGCCGGAGTTGAAAAACATGGCGATATTCTTGGCTGTCACGACGATGACAGCGGCATAGACCATGGCCTTCAGAAAAGAGAATACCAGCCCTCCCGCTCGATCTACCGTCGTCAGCCCTGCCATGCGATGTGAGTTTTCAAAGAGAGAGCTGATGAGCCGGACGACGATCAGAGTGAAGATGATAAGAAGGATGATTGCCAGGACATTGCTGACAAGCCCCAAACTCAGCTCGCTGAAAACAATTTGATCTTTTTCTTGAAAAAAGCTTCCCTGCTCAAAGAAGTAATTAAACTCATCGCTCATGTTTAGATTCTTCAGTTCCTGCAAGGTAAACTGCGCCTCTTCATCTAGGGTGTCCAACTTCGAAAAGAGAGAGTTTCGCAGAAAATCTAAGAGATGGGAGACTCCCGGCATTTTCTCAACACGCACGGCAAACGCGCCAAAATGGCGAAACCCGATATGGAGCGCCGCCCATAGACTGAGAAAATCAAAAAAGTTTCGAAATAGATTCTTGCGGTACGCCAAAAGCAGGGTCACCGCTGTAATAGCAAGAATAATCAGATCCGTTATGTTCATAGTCTCCTCTAGTACTGAATTTTCATTATCATAAAACGCTCACCGTCAAACACCGCCAAGCTCTCTTCATCGAGCAAAATGGCTTTTTTTACGGGAAATTTGAACGTTTCACTCAGGAGCAGCTCTCCCGCTGCGCTGTAGATGTCGAGCACATTTTTATAATAGGCGAGCACAAGCCCCGATCTAGAATATATATTATCATAGTTTTCTTGGATTTTCACCGAAAACTCTTCCGATTTGCCGCTGAGTGAATACCGTATCAATTCCATTTGCCCGCTTCCCTCAATCGGATTGGGATATCCGGAGGTGATGAAAAGGCTCCTGTCTTGTTTTCGCACCGATACCACACGATCAAAATATAAGCGTTCTCCGTCTCGATAGAGGTTCAAGTCAAGGTTTTGCAGTCCGTCCCGATAGACAAGTACGATGCCGTTATCCCAAAGATATGCGCCGAGCACAAGCCCCGAAAGTTCCACTTCATCCGTGAAGCGGCCCTCCAACGTATAGAGAAACAGGATGCTCCTGAGTTCTCCGCGAATCTCCCTGAGCGCAAGCACCGCAAGCATATTGTTTTTCAAGGAGTAATCTGCACTGGTGATCGTCGCGTTCTCTATCTCGATTAGCTCCGTCGGATACAGATCATTTTCAAAAATTTGAGCTCGTCTATTGTCACTGTAGAAAACCAAAACACTCCCGTTTGCAAGAAAACTCGCCGATGTGATGGAGTTTCTTCCGAGGATGCTGGCGCGAAGATTGCCATCTTCATCCAATATATAAATATTCCCTCTTTTTTTCTCCACAACCAGGATCGTCGACTGATGGATATCCAGAAGGATATCTTCGGAAAACTTCTTTTTCCACAATGCCCGTCCGGAGAGATCTTGAAGAACCAATTCTCCATCGTCAAAATACAAAAGACGATTGTCTTTTGCAAAAATATTGTCCAAACTGTCCGAAGCTCCTCGAGACAGCTTGTAGACCTCTGTCGTCACCAGCTTCATCTTCGCATCGGAAGGTTCTTCCTGTTCCGGCACAAAGTACTGATACAAATTCATGCCTATCAATCCTGCGATCATCAGTCCGAGGATTGCAAAGATGAGCCTGTAGCGAGGTTTAGCGCCGGGCGACGGGTTCGTATTGGTAGAAGTATGTGATGATCTTTCCATTATTAAACTTTCTGACTCGGGTGGGTTTTCTGCTTTTTGCCTGAGAAAAATATGCATCCCCGCTCAACACCCCTAAACGGAATGTGTCGAGCTGCAGTATTTGACGATCAAAGAGGTGATTGAGCTCGATCATCTCTTGTCTTGTTCCCATGCGCTCCCCATAGGGCATATTTGTTACGATCGTGCCCCGGCGAAGCGACGTGGAAAACTCTTCAAGATCGCGGCATTGAAAGTGAATTAAACTGTCGAGGCCGAAACTTGCCGCGTTCTTTCTCGCCTTGCGAATCGCCTTGGGGTCTTTGTCGTAGCCTTGAATAACCGTATTCGCAGGAGTAATTCGCGAGCGCATGATGTCACGGATCTCCTGTGCTTTCAAGGGATCTAAAATCCCCCATTTTTCAAATAGAAAGTCCCTCTCAAGTCCCGGCGGACGATTGGTGGCGATCATGGCCGCTTCAATTGCAAGCGTTCCGGATCCGCACATTGGATCGATAAAGGGGCCTTTTCCAAACCAGCGACTCAAAAGAATGAGCGACGCTCCTATATTTTCCCGAATCGGAGCAATATGTCCGCTCACTCGGTACCCTCTTTTATGCAAGGGCTCCCCGGAAGTATCTAAAAGAAGCATGGCCTCATCTCGCTCCATTCGAAGCATAAGGGGATAATCGATGCCGTCTTCCGGAAGAATCTTCATTTTATATGCTCTGCCAAGCCGCTCGGCTACCGCTTTTTTTGTAATGCTTTGAATGTCTCGAAGAGAAAAGAGCTGTGATTTAAAACTCCTTGCATTGACGTGAAAGCGTCCGTTTGAAGGAAGTACATCTTCCAACGGCAAACGCATGATGCCGTCAAAAAGAGCATCAAAACTTTTGGCTTCCCAGCGGCCTAAGACTAAGAAGACGCGCTCCGCGCTTCGAAGACTCGCATTTGCCCAAACGAGAGCATCGAGATCTGCGCAAAAAAGACATAATCCCGGAGTTGTGCGCTCCACCTCAAAGCCCAACAGGGTCAATTCATTTTTCAGCACGCCTTCCATCGCAAAAGAAGTGGTGGCAAGAAATTCCATCTCATTTACCTCGTCGGCTCATTATACCATAGGAACAAACGTTGTTTCGGTGCTCAACGCACCAAAAACAAATATTCTATACTCATATACTTCCCGCTCTTTTTCTCAAGACCGTCCGGCATTTATTCCTATCCTACTGCGCATGCTATTTTCTTCCTACATACGATAGAATCTCCCTCCACGCCTTCTTCATAGCCCCCGGAAAGAGGATGCATCCCAGATCCCTCGCAAGAAGAATGCTCTGTTCTTTAAGGGGAGTCGCTCTCCACGAGGAGCGAAGCACAAACAACTCGGCAGGCAGGTCTTTTCTCTCCCCGGCCAGTTCAAAGAGACTCTCTGTCTTTCCGTCCCAAAAGAAGAGATGAATCTCCTCGGGATCGCCCTTTTCAAAAGAAAGATGCAGATTTGCCCTCGTCTTCGTCAGTCTCCCCTCAAGAGCGCTTCTTCGAAGAATGGCCTCCTCGAGAAACTCTTCCTTCCAGCTTTCTCCTTCATAAGAGTGCACAAAGTCGTTTTCTTTTAAAAGAAACAAGACGAAGCGGACGATCGCCTCCATCGGTCCCAACAGATGCAAGACATCCGGCAATAACGGAGGCTCTCGCAGTTTTCCGGTGAAGCGAAGACGCGGATACTCCGAAGAAGAGATACCGGCCGCCTCTTTCGACGCTCTGTATACCCACTGGCCACGATTCAACGCCTCCAACTTCTCTGTGTTGGATAGATCGTCAATCACATAGATAAAGTCCGCTTCCGGCGCCTTCTTCCACTTTTGCATGTCGACCAAAAGAAAAGAACTCCCTCCGGGGAGTCTGCGAACCACGCCTTCTATATCCTTGCCGTCATAAATAATCTTCATATCTCCTCCGAGATCATCGTAAACCTCCAAGGAGTGAATCTCTACACCTTTTCAAGATTGATTCAACAAGGAAGAGCTCCGTGATGATTTCTCATATATGGATGTATACACCATTTTGCCGGCGATGCGCTCCGATTTCATGAGTTTCACACTTTCAACCGTCTGTCCGAACTTCTCGATCAAACGAGGAGACGCATTCGTGACAATCTCTCTTCCTAGTGTAATATGCGGACTGAATCTGCGCTTTTCAATTTGAAATCCGGCTTCTCTTAAATTGTCGGTCAATTCTGCGTGCAGCTGTGTCAACGGTTGGTTCTCGCTCACGCCTGCCCACCAGAGATCGCCTCCTCTTCGCCGAAATCGGTCAATGCGGCCTATGTGGATAGAAAACGGCTTGAACTCAACTCTGTCCATAGCGGACTTCGCCTCGCCCAGCTGTTTATCATCACATTCTCCGAGAAAAGCGAGTGTCAAATGTAAATTTTCGGAAGGAGTAAAACGCCCTTGCATAGATTCCATGCGCAACTCGTCGCGAAGAGCGACCAATTTCATCCGAAATTCCGCATGGAAGTCAATAGCGATGAACAACCGCATGTCATAGCTCCTTTCATAAGAGTCGCTCTTTGAATAATATAGAATGCATTTCCTATAGCGAAATCATAGCAAAAAATCACTTTTGTAGGCATTTTGGATTTCGGAAAAGCCCATAAAACAGGGCTTCCAAGCAAGTGTCATTTACTTGACATCAGGAGTGTTATGATTTCAGCAATAACAAGCTAATCATGCCATTTCATCTCTAAAATAGCCTCAATGAATTGTTCAGGTAAGTCGGCATGGATATTGTGGTCGGATTCATAACCTGACATGAGAATACTGCCTTTAATCAAAGACTGCACTTCCTTCGCATCCTTTTCATCCATTGCAGAAAGCAGAATGCCATTTTCATCATAATAACCGGGCGCGGTCTCTTTTGATGGCGCAACATGCATAATGATTGTCAGACATTCAATTTCACGTAAAGCTCCTCTTTGGTCAAATCCCTCAAACCAGGAGAAGTCATAAAAGGTATTTCCAAACCTCAGGTCATACATACCTGTCCTATCCTGCATATTCCGTGTAAGAAAAACCAGCCCGTTCAACCCGATTTCTGGAGGATAGTACCAAACGATGGGCATTTTTTCGCTGTTCTCCTTTTTTCTTTTTCATTATCCCAAACAGATCGTTTTTTCTTGTTTTCATAAATTTTTATTAAGTTCTTTTTCCAGATTCTTCAGTTCTTTAAGCATTTCATCAAAAGCCGGGTAATCTCCATACATCATCTCTTTCATCGCATCATAATCTTCCTGTATCTTAGTAAAACGATATTCATCAGGTAATAATCTAATTTTTCCTTCAAGAACATCTTCGTATTTTGCCCATTTCCTCGGATAAAATTTTATTTTGAAATTCGTAACTTTTTTCATCAATTCTATATCACGGATTGCAGATTCTTTAACGGGGGAACTTTCCATCTTGTATAAATCGTAATAGTGCCTCGCATATCTGCGGGGCATGCCCGAACTTTTAGGTCTGTTGGCTTCATGGTGCAATATAGTTGCTTTTTCCCAAAAGGTTCTTTCCGGTGCTACAGTTCTAATTTCAATTTTTTCTTTAAGTGTATTTGGATATACCTCGGAAATCATTGGTTCAATTTTTACTTTTATAGCAGGTGTCCAAGCTGCAAGGCTTCCAATCTCCAGCCTTATATTCTGCGTCAAGTAAGATGATGAAAAAATTTTAGGATATTCAAAAAGAATAGTTTGAGGGTTTTTTTTATCAATAGAAAATTTGAGCTCTGATTTCAAAAGTTTTCTGAAGTCTGCTTCTATCTCCGGTAAAAATTCGGTTTTAAGAAATTCTTCCGTCTTTATATTAATTTTCTTATTAAACTTATCTTGTCCGGTATTTGAACGTTCCTCCCAAGGCTCATCTTTTGCATATCCTAAAACTCTCCAATCTAATATAAGGTCTATATCCTCAGAAAACCTTTCAATTAATTTAAAGCATTTAGAAAGAGAGGTTCCGCCCTTAAATGTAAATGCATCTTTCCATTTGCTTTTATGAAATAGATAGTTCAAAACAAAGCAAACCCAGTAATCTTTTTCTATAACCGCTTCTGATAAACCCAAACTCTCAGATGTATTTAGACACAGAATTCGCAAATCATCGTTAGTTTCCTCAAAAAACTTATTCATCTTTGCCCTCACAAATTTCTCTTATTATTTCATAAATCCACGATGCAACAGCAGTGGAATCTTCCATGAGTTCGGTTTTTTCTTTTTGGGTCAAATTACTTCTTATTATTTGTATGTCTTTTTTATCGACACCATCCTTGCCTAGGGCCTTAATTGCTTGAATAACGGTAGCTGTTTTTAAAGACATATTGGCAATTTCGCCGAGCTTTACTTTCTTAAATACTAAAATACTCTTACCCACCTGATATTCTTTATTCCTTCCGCTTGAAATATATGTCCATTTGCTTGGAACTTGTGTTGATAAACCCAAAAGATTAAGTGCTGTACCGGCATATGGTGCAATGTTCCAATTGTATTTTCTGGCAATGGCAATTGCCAACTCGTGCATCGAAGGTGCAGCGTATTCTTTAATTAACTCACTATATTCCGGGTCATGATAAAAACCGCTGATTATCCTGCTAATTTTTTTATCATTAACCAAACGGTTCAAGGTTTTTCTTACCGTTTCATAAGAAGCTATTTCCAAAAAATCGTTTGCAATAAAAACCTTTCCGGGGTCAGCTTTACCAATTTTGTTTTTAATTTGTTCAGCATAAGAAATCATTTAATCACCCCCTTTGTCCCAAATATTGTATAACATTCGGGACAAAACAACAAGTCTTTTTTACCAAATCACTATAACCTAAATCTAGATCCTCATCTTAAATTACAGAAAAAAAAGATACGTAATAGCTCATTTTTCTTGAAAAATCACCGGCAAAACGCATCTTTACCATTTTTAATTTGTGTGAAGCCTTAAAACCCTTGCTATAACAAGCTCCGCCGGCTTGTGTGCTTATTATGACATACTCCCCCTAATAGGGATTAAAGAATCCATCGCTATAAAACACATTTTCAGCCGTTTACAAATAAAAAAGAGATCTCCTCATTCACTGAGATCTCCCTCAAAATTTCGCATGGCGCATTCCGGGCCGACTTCAAACAAACGGGTGAACTTATGCCTCCCTTTGTCGTAGGATTGCATGAAATCTTCATACATGTTGGTGTTGAGCACCTTCGGATCGACCGTCTCCGGATAAATATACTGAGATACGGGAGCAGAACCCAGTTTTTCAATGAGATTTTGCAGAGACAGCCGGATAAATCCCTTTGGCCTTGTGAGGATGAGAAACTCCCGAAAATCGCGATAAGCCGACTGAATCACCCGTTCCGGAAGCACTTCATCATAGATGTCTTTTGCTGCTTTTCTATAGAAATCGACTACCTGCTGAGGCAGCTGCTTTCCGACATCGATGATGGCAAGAGAATCCTCTCCCCGAAGAGGTCTTGCCATCCGCTCTTCAAAGAGGAGTGCATCGATAGAGGCCTCCAAGACTTTATGCTCAATCGGGTCCTGCGCATAATAAAAGACAAAGGGATGCGCAGTTGAATCCAGCGCATAATGAGCGACAAATCCGAGAAGATAGTCTCTAAGGATATCATCTGCTTTTTCCAAAAGCGTCAAAACGTAGCTCATCAGCTCCTTTGGCTTTTCTTGATGCATGAGAGTTCCAAAGCGAAAACCGCTCTTCTTTTTCCACGGTTGAAAATCGAGGTAGAAGAGAAAATCCGGCCCCTGGGCTCCCAGCGAATAAAGACTCTCCCATGATATGGGGAGGTGATTGTCTTTTTGTACATCCTTTGAAAAAAAGTAATGCGTCCACAAATCGGGCATAAAGGCTCCTTTCGGAACCCTTATACCCAAATTTTGCACTCTATTCTTCAGGGACGATAAGAACTTTTCATCGAAACGACCTCATTAAAGGTCAATTCTTCAGTGTGATTGGGATCGACACTGAAATAACCGTGGCGATAAAACTGAAAGCGGTCAAACGGCTGCACATCTTTTACCACAGGTTCGATGAAGGCTCGAAATTCTTTTACCGACTCCGGATTCACCTGCTCTTCCAGCGGCCGTTCCGAATCCAAACTGTCTTCTTTTAGGAGTTGATCATATCGGAGAACCTTTGCTTCTACTGCATGGTTGGCCTCTACCCAGTGGATGGTGCCCTTGGGCTTTCTCCCTTCAAATCCGCTTCCGCTTTTTGTCTCGGGATCGTATGTGCAATGAATCTCCAAGATATTTCCGTCTTCATCTTTTACGACTTCATTTGCCTTAATAAAGTACCCGTACTTGAGCCGCACTTCATTTCCCAAAGAAAGTCTTCGGAATCTCTTGGCAGGCACTTCCATGAAGTCCTCGCGCTCAATATAGAGCTCTCTGCCGAAAGGCATCTCTCTCTCTCCCAGCTGCGGGTTTTCTACATTGTTCTCCGCCGGAAGCCACTCAACGCCCTTGTCCCAGTTTGTGATGACCACCTTGACGGGATCGAGCACCGCCATGATTCTGGGTGCTTTCAGTTTGAGATCTTCTCGGATAAAGTGCTCCAACTGATGAAATTCCGTGACGCTGTTTTCCTTTGAGACGCCCGTTTCCCGGATGAATGCCTTAATACCCTCCGGCGTATATCCTCTTCGTCGCATACCGCTGACAGTGAGAAGACGAGGGTCATCCCATCCGTCAATCAATCCCTTTTCGACAAGCCTGATAATGTGCCTCTTTCCGATGACGGCTCCGGCAATATTGAGCCTGGCAAACTCAAATTGCCTCGGTTTAAATTCGACATCCGTGTTGTCGATGTACCAATCATACAAGGGGCGGTTGTTTTCAAACTCGAGGGAACACAGAGAGTGTGTAATGCGCTCGACATAGTCTTCGAGAGGGTGGGCAAAGTCATACATGGGATAGATATGCCATTTGCTCCCCGTTCGATAATGCAGTTCATGGAGAATTCGATAGATGACGGGATCTCGAAGATTCATATTGGGAGAGGCCATGTCGATTTTTGCCCGAAGGACGACGGATCCTTCCTCAAATTCCCCGGCTCTCATGCGCGCAAACAGATCAAGATTTTCTTCAACAGATCGATTCCTTCTGGGGCTTTCCGTTCCGGGCTCTGTCAGCGTTCCACGCTGCGCGCGCATATCCTCGGGACTTGTGTCGTCAACATAAGCGAGACCTTTTTTGATGAGAATGACGGCTCTTTCGTACATCTCTTCAAAATAGTCCGATGCATAGCGCACCTCTACCGGCTCAAAACCGAGCCATTTGATGTCTTCTTGGATGAGCTTGACAAATTGCTCTTCTTCTTTTTCCGGATTGGTGTCATCAAAGCGAAGGTACGTATAGCCTCCAAATTCTTCTGCCAGATCAAAGTTGATGGTCAGCGCCTTCACATGCCCGATATGCAACAATCCATTGGGCTCGGGCGGAAAACGGGTGACGATGCCGTCTACCACATTGTTGGCTAGGTCGTCTATCATGATGTTTCGAATAAAATTAGATGATTCTCTCATATTTGCTCTCCTACAAATTCATATGCTCAAAGCTCTCCAGACTGCAACGGAGACCTTCTACGGTTCTTTTTACGACGGCTCCATCAAACGGATTGTCAAATCTGCCGGCTTCAAGAATCGAGAGGAAGGGCATCGTACCTCCCGCCCGGCAGATTCGCAGATAGTCCTCCCAAAGAGTCGCATCTTCTTCTTGCATGCGAAGGAAAATCTGCATGGCGACGATCTGCGCCAAAGTGTAATCAACATAGTAAAAGGGGATCGAGTAAATATGATGTTGCGCCTGCCAGCGCCCGCCGGCCTCTAAAAAGGCATTGTCCTCATATTTTTTCCACGAGTTGAACTCTTTTTCCAACTCTCTCCACTTGGCTTTTCTCTCACTCGAAGAGGCCGTAGGGTTTTCGTAGACATAGTGCTGAAACGCATCCACCAGTACTCCATACGGGATGAAGGTAATGGCGGAAGACTGATGATCATAGTAGTATTTTTGTGTGTCTTTTCCGAAGAATTTCTCCATCCACGGATACGTCAGAAACTCCATGCCCATCGAGTGGATTTCCGCCGATTCCATGCCGGGAAAACGCTGCTCGCTCATCAGATGCTCTCTAGCCATGTACACTTGAAGAGCGTGGCCGAATTCGTGTGTCAGAACACCCACATCCCCCGAAGTTCCGTTGAAGTTACTGAAGATAAAGGGAACTTTTTCCCCTTCTATAAAATTACAGTAGCCACCCGGTGCCTTTCCTTTTTTCTGCTCCAGATCCATCAACTCGCGATCCACTAGGAGTCGAAAGAAATCTCTTGTCTCCGGGCTCATCTCATCATACATTTCTATCGCGGAAGCGACGAGTTTGTCTTTTCCTCCTATTGGAACGGGATTTCCGGAGGGGAAGGAATAACTCAGGTCATAGTATTGTAATTCATCAAGTCCCAGGCGCTCTCTTTGTTTCTCGACGACTTCTTCGGCAAGCGGCACCAAAAAGTTGTGCACGCCCTTGCGGTAGGCAGCCACATTTTTCGGTCCATAGTCCGTTCTTCCCATGCGATCGTATGCCATCTGCACAAAATTGTCGTATCCGAGTTTGGTTGCCATGGAGTGCCTGAGAGAAACCAATTGATCATAAATGGAGTCAAATTCCTCCGCATTCTCTTCAAAATACCCCCAGTAGGCTTCCATGGCAGCTTTTCTCATCGCTCGATCACTCGATTCAAAGAACTTCTGCATCCCGGAGAGCGTTCGCTTTTCCCCCTCAAACTCAATCTGAGCTGCGGCAAGAAGTTTCTCATACTGAGAGACGAGCATGTTCTCCTGTGCCAGTTCCTCCATAATTTCGGGCGAAAACGTCTTTCCGGCCAGGCGAATCAAATCGAAGAAATGCGCCCCCAGCTCCTCTTCAAACCGAGGATAAAACGGAGACTCCAGCAACATGTCATAAAAAGCCATGTTGAGAGCTTCAAGCGCAGGCCTGTTTGTATCAAAAAAAGTGTTTTCCGCCTCATAAAACGGGTCGAGAGTATTTACCGTATGGCGGATACTCACAAGCACCATTGCCGTAAACAGCTCTTTTCTGAGCTCGTTGATATCAAGCATGATCTTCCACTGCTCTTCAAAAGTCTTTGCGGAAGAAAATGCCTCTTGCCAAGCGAGCATCTTGCCTTCAGCTTCCTCTACCGACGGCCTTTTATAAGGAATGTCATTGAACTTCATATTATCTCCCTAAAAAAAGGGAGCGCTCATCCTCAAGGGACGAGATCACTCCCGCGTTGCCACCCTAATTGACAAATGTCCACTCATTGTATCACTGCTCCAAGCCTGTTCATCGGACTGACCGCTTCCTCACACCCACCGGAAACTCTCTGAAGATACCCTCACGATTACTATTCTCTTCCTCGCAGTATGAAACTGGATTCATTCTATCAGATGAAAGGCGATGTTTCAATATCTTTAGATCTCTTCTAGTCCTCCCATATAAGGGACGAGAACCTTTGGAATTCTGACTTTCCCGTTTTCTTGCTGATTGTTTTCAAGGATCGCCGCCAGCGTCCTTCCTGTTGGAATGCCTGAGCCGTTTAGCGTGTGCATGAACTGCACTTTTCCATTGGAGTCTCTGTAGCGAAGCCCCGCCCTTCTGGCCTGGAAGTCGTGGAAATTGCTGATGGAGGAGATTTCGCGATAGCCGCCATTACTTGGAAACCAAACTTCGATATCATACGTCTTTGAAGAGGAGAAGCCCAGATCTCCCGTACAAAGGAGCACGACTTGATAGGGAAGCTCCAAGCTTTGAAGAAGTCTTTCAACGTCGCTCACCATATCCTGATGCTCCGCTTCACTCTCCTCGGGGAGGACATATTTTACAAGCTCAACTTTACCGAATTCGTGTTGACGGATAATGCCTCGGGTGTCTCTCCCGGCAGAACCGGCCTCTCTTCGGAAGCAGCGCGTGTACGATGTCATATAGATAGGTAAGTCCTCATGCGAATAGATCTCATCTTTGAGATAGTTGGTAAGCGTCACTTCCGCTGTGGGGATCAGGAATAGATCGTCTGAGGCAATATGATACATATCTTCTTCAAACTTCGGCAATTGGCCGGTTCCTGTCATGCTATCTCGGTTTGCCAGCACAGGTGTGTTCATCTCCATGTATTTTCCGCTATCGGTATGAAAGTCAAGAAAATAGTTGAACAGGGCACGCTCTAGGCGAGCAGCCTTTCCCTTGACGAAGGTAAAGCGCGAACCGGTCACTTTGGCTCCCCGTTCAAAATCAAGGAAATCTCTTTCCACGCCGAGCTCCCAATGCGCCTTCGGCTCAAAATCAAATCTCGTCGGCTCTCCCCATTTACGCAAAACTTTATTATCAGCATCATCGTTTCCAACAGGCACTTCTTCTTGTGGAATATTGGGCACAAAGAAGAGCAGTTCGTTCATCTCTTCTTCTACTTCTTTGAGAAGCGTTTCTTCAGTTGAAATCTGTGTCGACAAATCTTTCAGATACTCTAAAAGCTCAGTGACATCCTCTCCCGCTCTTTTCTTTACAGGAATCTCTCTGGAGAAACTGTTCTGTCTGGCTCTTTTTTCCTCGAGATCGATCAAAATCCCTCGGCGTTTTTCTTCCAGCTCCTTGATGCGAAGAAGGCCGAAGTCTCCGCCGCCCCGTCGCTGAACTCCTTTGAGCACTTCGTCAAAATCTCTTCGTATGCGTTTGATATCGTACATCTCCACCTCCTAAAAAATAAAAACCCGTCCCCAAGGGACGAGTTATCACCCGCGTTGCCACCCTGCTTGATTCAAAAGAATCCGCTCATATTCATACTGCTCTTAGGTAGATTCAAAGGTTCCTCTGTCCCTTCTCAGCAACCAGGGACTCTCTGAAAGAGGGTTCGCCTCCTACTATGTCTCGTCGACGCAGTTATTCACTTCATTTGCAAGTGTACCATAATAGAGTCGTTTATGACAACTAAGTAACCCACCTGATCACATTTACTTCGTGCCGAACAAGCGGTCTCCCGCATCTCCAAGCCCCGGCACGATATAGGCGTCTTTATTGAGAACTTCATCGACTGCCGCACAGAATATCGCCACATCCGGATGCGCCTTGTGAAGCACTTCAATGCCGACTTTCGAAGCTATGATGCACACCCATTTGATGTTTTTTGCCCCGCGCTTCTTCAGGAAATCAACAGCGGCCACTCCGCTTCCGCCGGTTGCAAGCATCGGATCCAAAAGGATAACTTCGCTCTCCGAAATATCCTCCGGCAGCTTGCAATAATATTCAACCGGCTCATGGGAGTCGTGATCGCGGTAGAGCCCGATGTGGCCAACCCTTGCATGGGGAAGAAGTTTCTGCATCCCGCTGACCATCCCCAATCCCGCTCTCAAAATAGGCACCAGGGAAATCTTCTGATCTGCCAGCTTCTTTGCTTTTGTAGGACAAATAGGGGTCTCGATATCCACCTCTTTTAAAGGCAAATTTCGTGTCACTTCATATGCCATCAGCATGGAGAGCTCTTCAGTCAATTCCCGAAATTCCTTGCTGGTCGTCTCAATATCGCGAAGGAGAGTCACTTTATGTTGGATCAAGGGATGGTTAAAAATAAAAACATTGTTGTCTTGTTGCATATGCTTCCTACAGGGCCTCTTCAGGCTCTGCTTCTCCTTTCCTCTCGTCGTCAGATTGCCTGTCCCCAAAGAGCACGATCTGTTCGATCTCCTCTTCCTTTAACAGGCGAAACAGGCGCCCTTTTGCCTTATCCAAAGCTGCTGAGAGTTTTTTTCCTCGCTTTCCCACTGCTTTTGAAAGTTCTTTTTCACTCAGAGGCGCTTCCAAAGAGATGCCATAATAATAACGAAGCAAACGAGCTTCCTCCTCTCGAAAAGACTCGGTCAATATTCTCTCAATCCGCTCCCAGTTCAGGCTTGTGTTTTCCAAGACATCTCCTCTCTTTAGCCATTATAGAACAATTTCTTAAAAGCGTGCACCTTTTTCCGCTCGAATCCCTTCTTAAAAAGAAACCCTCTTGCAAATCGAAGTCGTCAATTTCTATTCAACTTGGGACAAACTTCATCCTCTTGTGTTACACTTTTTTCATGGCGAGGTGAGTGTTGAAAAAAGATTTTCTTCTGCGTTTTTCGCAGCTTCAGCTTGGTCTTTTTCTCTATGGACTGGGCATCGTATTTTGTATTCAAGCCAATATCGGCTATGCTCCCTGGGATATTTTTCACGTGGGAATATCGAAGATGACGGGGATCAGTGTGGGCGCGGCCTCCATCAGCGTCGGTTTTGTGGTGCTTGCCATCGTCTTTTTCTTGCGAGAACCCATGGGAATCGGAACCGTTTTCAATATGATCATGATAGGGCTCTGGCTTGATATCATTGCCGGTTTGAACCTGATCCCCATTTCGCACCATTTCATCAGCGGCCTTGTGATGCTCTTGATCGGTCTGACCATTATCAGCGTGGCAATGGTTTATTACATTAAAAGTGGCTTCGGCGCAGGACCGAGAGATTCCGCCATGGTTGCCTTTCATAAAAAGACAGGTTTTTCTATTGCCATCACGAAGGGAATCATCGAGACAACCGTCGCTTTCGCCGGCTGGCGCATGGGTGGAATGCTGGGCATCGGCACACTCATCAGCGCGTTCTTCTCCGGCTTCATCACTCAGTTCGTATTTAAGTTGTTCCGCTTTGATGTAAAAACCGTTCGGCACGAAAATCTCAAGGAGACATTTGAAAATCTTCGTCAAATAATCAAACCGGATCGTCCATGATCCCACAACTGTATCGAGATATGCCTTGTCGCGATACCGTTTTTTCCGACCCGTCCATCTGTCGTATTTGCCGCATCAAAAATCCGCAGACTTTGCCTGCGGATCTCGTGTCATAATTATGATAACGGCAGATAGTAACGATAAGGACGGGCTTTTGAGCCTAATACTAAAGAAAAAGACAAGGTTTAATTAATAATTAAAACTAGTATAAAAATAGAGAGGAGACACAATGACTGATTTAACGAAGCAAGAATTTGTTTCTGTCTATAAAAACATAAAAGAAATCATGCTCAGATCTAGGCAAGAAGTAGCACAGACTATAAATACCACCTTAGTTAAGACTTACTGGGAGATTGGCCGAACAATTGTCGAGGATGAGCAAAATCATGCTGAACGAGCCGAATACGGTCAAGGCTTGATTAAAGAACTTTCAAAGCAGCTTACTAAAGAGTTTGGAAGAGGGTTTTCGAAGTCTAACCTTTTTAACATGAGAAACTTTTATCTCGCTTATCCAAAATTCCAGACAGTGTCTGGAAAATTGTCCTGGTCGCATTACTCAGAGCTGCTCGGTGTTTCTGATCCAAACAAAAGAAGCTTTTATGAGAAAGAAAGTATAAACGCAAAATGGTCAGTTAGAGAGCTTAAGCGACAAATGAATACTTCTCTCTATGAAAGATTGTTGTTATCCCAGGGAAAGCATAACAAGGAGAAGGTTCTAGATTTAGCTTTACGAGGAAACGAGATTGCAAAAGCAGAGGATATCGTCAAGGATCCTTATGTTTTTGAGTTTTTAGGTATTCCTGAAAATAAGCCAATATTAGAGAGCGATTTAGAAAAAGCCTTAATAGAACATATTGAAAAATTCTTATTAGAGCTGGGGAAAGGCTTTATGTATGTAGGATCACAGCAAAGAGTGACCTTAGCTAATAATCACTATTATGTTGATATGGTGTTTTATAATAAGATTTTACGCTCTTACGTTCTAATTGAATTGAAGACAGGAAAACTTATGCCCGAGGCAGTGGGCCAACTTAATATGTATTTAAACTATTATCACACTGAAGTTAATGACGAATATGATCAAGCACCTATTGGTATCATATTATGTGCTGATAAGGATCAGATACAAGCAGAGTACGCTTTGGGCGGATTATCTAACCAGATTTTTGCCTCCCAATATACGCTATATATTCCAGACAAGGAAGATCTGGCAGATGAGGTTGAGAAAGTAATTAAGTCCTATCGAGCGTTAAGCGAATGAAAGAAATTGCTCCAAAAGCAATATAAGTAAAAAGATAAATTGGAATTTGCAGGAGAAGAACGATGGAATATAATTGTGGCTTTACAGATGGAGATAAGTGGTTTAGATATAGAGCAGCAATTATTGTAGAAGAAGGATCCGTGTTATTCGCAAGAAATGAACTTGATGATTATTTCTATTCCATAGGCGGTGCTGTTCATATGGGTGAAACTGCAGAAGATGCTGTTTGAAAAGAGGTGTTTGAAGAAATAGGCGTAGCTTATGAGGTAGATTATTTAGCAGTCATACATGAGAACTTCTTTAATAAAAACAAAAACTCGCTAAATGGCAAGAAATGTCACGAAATTGCACTATATTACTTTATGAAACCCAGAGGAACTAAAATGCTCAACAGCACTAGCTACACATTAGGAGTCAAGGAAATATGCATTGAATACCGATTAGTGAACTAAATCGGTACAAGGCATTCCCCTCTTTTATGAAATCATATCTCCAATCAGACCAATTGAGCATATCATTACGGATGAAAGAGTTTGACAAATCACAGTTTGTAAGGTTAACAATCTACCGGAATCAATAAAAATAAAAAGTTAGAACCATTGTTATAGCTATATGATTTCTCTTCAGGATCAATTGCGATTATTTTTTTCCGGACTGCGCTTCGTAATTGCGCTTTCCCATGGCTCTGAGCGGATGCATCCCCATATCTTTATAAAACGACACCAAATCCTCGTTACAGACAAGATCAATCATATATAAATCGCGGAGTTCGTGGAGGATCTTCTCCATGAGCTTGCGACCGACGCCTCTGCCTCTATAAGAAGGCAGCACTTCCAAAAGCGGGATATAGGCGGCATGCACACCGTCGCTTATGGCATTGACAAAGCCGATCACCTGTCCTGTTTCATCGTCAATGGCGACAATCGCTAAAGCACTGTTTTCCAGTATTTTCTCATGTGTCTCTTTGTCAGGAGGATGAGGCCAGCCTTCAAAAAAGCCATCCCCCAATTCCATGCCTTTTTCAAATCTTCTGAATTGAATCATTTGCGGGTTTTCATTAGAAGCACCGACTCGACTTCTCTAAAGCCATTGTGCAGATAAAAATAGTGAGCGGGGAAATTGCGCTGCGTATTGAGGAGAATGCTATCAATTCCCATACTCTCGATCCGGTCAAACAACAGATCGAGCATGCGGCTTCCATACCCTTCTCGATGCTTCTGCGGATGAATTAAGAAGTCCTCCAGTCGAAGATAGTTGCCCTCAGGATTTGGGACAATGATTCCCAGCGCCATCCCCACCGGCTCATCATCTTCGCGAAGGACAAAGCACATTCTGCCTCCGTCGCGCAAAAAAGCTTCGATGTATGCCATCACATCCGGAAAATCATACTTCTCATGCCAGGGCGCTTGTTCATACGCTAACAGGTAGATCTCGGCATATGATTCTATTTCGTCTAAAACTCCCCTCACTAAGTCTGTCATGACCGGCTCCTCAGTATTATTGTCTCTATTAATCAGTGTAACACATTATCAGGAGATTGAATCACTCCCCGGGATCGGACCGAATGAGCCGACGAGCATCTTCCTCTACAAAATCCATTTTTTATGAATATTTTTGAGGGAAATGATAAACAACCCAATTGCAAATGCTGACAACGCCCCAAAACTCAGCATTGGAGAAAGCACATTTGCCCCAATAAAAGCTCCCTTTATTACATCCGTTCCGTAAGTGAGCGGTATGCAGTATGCAATGGGTTGCAAGAATCTCGGCAGATCTTTTATAGGAATGAATAATCCGCTGAGAAAAAGCATAGGAAAGCGAAAAAGGTTGGAAAATGTCTGCGCCTCAAAGACTTGTTTTGCCGTTACCGCAATCAAAAGTCCAAGAAGTGTAGAAGTGACGGCTATCATCAAAACCGCAGGCAACACAAGTTTCCAATCAACCTCGTGCAAATGGACGAAAAACGAAGCAAAAAACACCGGAACAAAGGCATTTAAAATCCCAAATACAATGGCTCCCGAGATTTTTGCCAATACCATTGTATGCAGACTGATAGGCGCCAGGAGCAGCCGTTCAAATGATCGGTCGCTTCGCTCAAAGGTAATGGTCACAGCGAGCATAGAGGTGGTGCCAAACAAGACACTCATCGAAATCAGGCCGGGAAGCAGCTCCAAAATGCTCCCTCCGGGAGAGCGGATCAGCTGCATCAGTGTCCATGACAGAGGAAAGATAATGCCCCAACTAATATTCGGCGGTTTCAAATAATAGTATTTCACATCTTTTTTCAATATGTTCCAGTATGCGATCAGGCTTGTCATTTCCCACCTCCTTTCTCCTTTTTCAGGATAGAGGATTCAATGCCTGTCAAACGGACGAATACGTCTTCCAAAGAAGGACGCAGCTCCTTTGCTTCATATACGGCGACTCCATGGTGATGAAAAAACTCCATGACGGGAAACAATTCCAAGCGTTCCTGCAAACGCATAACTAGAGAATGATCGGATTTCCTCTCCACTTGACTGCCTTCAAAGTTTTTTTGCAGTTCAAAAGCGAATTCATCGTCCTGAATTCCTGTGACAAAGTGAATGGCGCGATCGAGAGAAATGCGTTGCATAAGTTCTGCAACCGTGCCGGAAGCTACGATTTGCCCTTTTGCAATAAAAGCGATTCGATCACAGATGCGTTCGGCTTCCTCAATGTGATGAGTGGTGAGAAAAACGGTCGTGCCTTGCTCCTTCAATTTCACGATCATTTCTCGAATCTGGCGAGAGCTCTCCACATCGATTCCCGTTGTCGGCTCATCTAAAAACAAAATGCGAGGCGAGTGAATCAGCGCTGCTGCGATCGTCAGCTTTCGGCGCATTCCCTTTGAATATGCTTTAAAAGGCCTTCTGCCGGCTTCTTTGAGTCGAAATTGTTCTAAGAGCTGACGAGCTCTAAGCTCCCTTTCTTCTTTTCGCATCCCATAAAGAGCGGCACAAAAACAGAGATTTTCAAACCCGTCCATATCTTTGTACAGATTGCTCTCATCCGCAACGATTCCCATGATCGCCTGTGCTTGTTTTGGCTTTCTTCTAACATCAATCCCGTCGATCACCACATCACCCGCCGTCGGGCGAGACAAACCGATCATCATATTGACGGTAGACGTCTTTCCTGCGCCGTTCGGGCCCAAGAATCCAAATATTTCTCCTTTCTGAATGTCAAAAGAAATGTCGTCAACAGCCGTAACATCACCATATGTTTTTTTAAGATTTGAAACACGGACGAACGCCATGATTCGCCTACTCCCTGTCTGCCTCTTTGCCGTGGCAGAACTCGATCGTCTCCTCGTCGCACGTGCCTTTCTTATGGCATGAGGGCTTCAGCTCGACGGGACAATCGGATCGCAACTTCGGATGGCAGCCTTCCCGCTCTATACCCGCCAATGCCTCGATCTCCCTTGCCAGTTCGATGAGCGCCGTTTTCTCCACATCATAGTGCATGAAATAACCGCGTTTTTCTCCAATGAGAAGCCCCGCCTCCCGCAAAATTTTTAGATGTTGAGATATGGTCGCTTCACTAAAATCCAATTCATTTGCCAGTGCGCGCACACAGTAATTGTGACGAAGAAGCAAAGTCAAAATTTCCATACGTGTTTCATTTGCCATCGCTTTTAATACTTGCATCGTGTTCATGCCGTCCTCCTTATGTTTAATTAGGTATATGTTAAATTAAATCTATCACGCCTATTTAATTAGGTCAATACTTAATTAAATGTCTTCTTTCATCTATAACACTCTTGCCGAAACAAAAAAAGCGCAGCCACAATCTGCGCTCTTATATAATTTGTCATTGTATATCAGTCGTCCGGAATAATATTTTCGAGTTTCGGAGTCGGTTTCGAGTCGCCGTGTCTGACCTGGCTCATCGTTGCCATCGCCACAAGAGCAAAGAAGAGCGAGTAGGGAAAAAGTGTGCGATAGGAGACGTGCTCCAGAAGAAATCCTGATAGAATCGGCGTAATGATCTGCGCCGCCATAGAAGCGGTGTAGTAGTATCCGGTGTATTTTCCGATATCTCGTACGCGGCTCATCTCAACGACCATTGGAAAGCTGTTGACATTGATGGCCGCCCAGCCGACCCCCTTGATCATGAAGACAATGTAGACAAGCGGAGAGAAAGATTGGAAGAGAAATCCCCAGGCATAGCTGGTGGCGATCATGACGATGCCGACCATAATTGTCTTTTTTCTTCCCACCTTTCCGGAAAGAATTCCAATTGGGATGAAGGCGATCATAGCTGCCCCAAAGGCAACCAGCTGCGCGGAGGCAAACCCTCCTCCGACAAAATTCCAAACCTTAATAGCGTATCGGCTAAAGGCGGTGATGATCGCATTATAGGCTAAGAACCAGAAAAAAACAGATGCGAGAAGAAAGCGAAAAGATCGACGTGTGTCCGTGTCCATATCACCTTCATACGTCTCCCCTTCATCCTCTTCATCGTCCTGAATTCTCAGTTTGTTCTCCCGTATGGTCAAAAGCAGGATGATGAGCGCTGCAGCCATAAAAGCCGCCACACCGTAGAAAACGTTTGAGTAATCCGGATTGTCGACCTTGGGGACCAAAATTATGATCAGCACCAAAGAGAGCATGCCTCCGATGGAACCCATCAGATTGATGATGGCGTTTCCCATGCTGCGAAGGGGCTTCGGCGTCACATCCGGCATCAGAGCAACGGCCGGACTTCTATAGATACTCATACTCAAAAGAACTCCGCCAAGCGCTATGAAAAAGAAGATAAAATTCTCCTGACGCACAGATAGTGGAATCAAAAGCATGAAGAAAATGGCAAGGACCGTACCTGTCAGAATAAACGGGGTTCTTCTGCCCAGACGCGTCTGTGTCCTATCCGAGAGATGGCCGAAAATCGGGAGCAAAAACAGCGCCAGAACATTGTCGATTGCCATTATCGCTCCCGTCCACGTCTCTCCAATATGAAACGTATTCTGCAAGATCAGCGGAATCAAGTTGTCGTACATCTGCCAGAACGAAGAAATCGACATAAACGCCAAGCCGACAAAGATGGTTCGCTTTACATTGAGTTTCATGGGCCACCTCCTTTTTATACAACTTCATTCTACACTATGACAGAGATATTTTGAGATGTTATTTCTATTAGATATCGGGGTATAATTTGTATGATAACCTTTATACTGGCTTGTCGAAGTCCATTCATGTTCATAGTAACCGGCGAGGTTGATCCGTCCGGTTTTTTTTGTTAGAATACTGCGAGAGGTGTTATATGAAAGATTATTCTATTGATGCATTGATGAAAAAAACAAAGAATAAATATGTTTTGAGCCAAGTCATTGCGAAAAGAGCCAGAGAAATCCGCTCTGAAGAGGGGGTTATTTTAGGTTATTTGGCTATCGAGCAAGCTGCACAAGAATTGATGGACGATCAGTTCAGCTACTCATTTGAAGATCATCTGCACAAGTAAAGACAGAAGAGGGGTGACCCTCTTTTTTTTATAATTCATTTCCAAACACCGATTGACAAACACAAAAGGCAGAGAGTCCGGCTCCCTGCCTTTTCTAATTCTGCATCAATGCGAGTGGATCCACTCAGCAATATCGTCAAGAACTTCCGGCTCGACATGACCCGGAATATTGTAATCTTCTACCGGATCGTCATAGATTTTTTTCATAAAAAGGTGATTGAGTCCTTCATAAAGCTTGTAAGTGATGTTATCCCTGTCTTTTAGAAGTTCCTTCCAAGCTCGATAGTCCCTGTCGGCAAATATTTGTTGATCTGCACTTCCCTGAAGAATCAACATCGGCTGTGTGATGCGCTCAACAACAACCGGAGCATACACTTGATGTAAGCTTTCCCAATAAGAATACGGAGCGCCAAACGGTGACGAAGCCCAATCCTGCTCTCGAATGGAGGCCATATTCTTTTCCAGTACGGCAAGCTGAGACTCCTTTTCCTCCGCTGTCATCTCAGTGGCCGCTTCTATCTGTGCGATCATTTGCTCTTCCATAATATCTTCGAGCTTTCTGGGGCTTCCCGCTAAAGAGATGATGCCTTTCACCTGCGAGTGCCGGGCCGCAATATCGGGCACCAACATCCCTCCCAGACTGTGGCCGAGCACAAAGAGTTTGGAAGAATCAACTCCTTGATACGATTCAATATGTTCAATGATCCAATCCACATCGTCGAGAACTTCATCACCAATGGTAAGTTGCGGTTTTTGAGCAGCCAATTGTGGGTCCGAGTAGAAACGCTTGTCATAGCGAATCGTGGCGATGCCTCTGTCTTGGAGCCCGAGAGCGAGATCTCGAAGCGGTGCATTGCCCGCAGCTCCAATAATCTCATCCATTCCGTGAGAACCGCTTCCGGCAATCAAAATCACAATCGGCGCCCCGTCATGATCCGGAAGCATCAGTCTGCCTGCCAGTTCGTGCTCTCCCACTTTTATCTCTTCCTCTCCCGGAAGAAGCGCAGGTGTCAGGGGAGAATTGCTGAAATAAATTCCCGCTATTTTTCCGTCTGTTGTATAGGAAATGCGTGTATTGATCTTGCTCGACGTCATCTCGCTCAGCACATCTACGACAATATATTGATCGATCAATTGTGAAGAAACTTCCAGAGTCTGTACATATTGATTCATGATAGAAAACTGGAGAGATTGATTTACAAGAGTCTCCAAGGGAATCTGCCTCGCCAGCGTATCGGTAAACTCAGGGTATAGTTTCTCTGCCTCGCCTGTCAGAAAAAGCTTTGCGTCGGTCTCCGCTTTTTCTTCATAAGGAGCTCTGTCTATGTTCTCATCGATCTTTGCGGCGCATCCTGTGAAAATGACCATCAAAACTAAAAGAATAATCATATGTTTTTTCATGGATTCCTCTCTTTTGATCGTAGAATTCAACTTACTAGTTCATTTTATCATGATTTCCTTACTATCATAAAATACATTATTTGGTGTATAATGATGGGTATTAAAGATTTCTGGCAAATCATGCGACGACTGGAGTTTTAGAAAGGAGTCTCTATGTCTAAAAAATATGTCTATTCCTTTTTAGAGGGCAATCGCGACATGCGCGATCTTCTTGGGGGAAAAGGTGCCAATCTCGCCGAGATGACCCACATCGGGCTACCCGTTCCGCAGGGATTTACGGTCACAACGGAAGCTTGCAATGAATATTATCACCAGGGAAAAGTCATCTGGAAAGAACTTCGCGACGAAATATTTGAACATATGCGTTTGCTTGAGAAAGAGACCGGAAAGACATTTGGCGGTGCATCCAATCCGCTCCTCGTCTCTGTCCGCTCCGGTGCAAAATTCTCGATGCCGGGCATGATGGATACGGTCTTAAATCTCGGATTGAACGATCAAGTTTTGGAAACGCTGATCAAAGAAAGCGGAAATGCTCGATTTGTCTACGACAGTTATCGCCGATTTATTCAGATGTTCTCCGATGTCGTCATGGAAATCCCCAAATCCTACTTTGATCGTAAATTCGATGAAGTAAAGGAAGAAAAAGGAGTCAAGGCGGATACGGATCTCAGTGCCGAAGATCTAAAAGAAGTCGTTGCCCTCTTTAAAAATATCTACAAAGAAGCGGAAGGAGCCGACTTTCCGCAAGATCCCCATGAGCAACTGATTGAAGCGGTGACGGCAGTGTTTAGAAGCTGGGACAATCCGCGCGCCAATCTGTATCGAAACGAAAACCACATTCCTCATGACTTAGGCACGGCCGTCAATGTCCAGTCCATGGTCTATGGAAATATGGGAGATGACTGCGGCACCGGCGTCGCCTTTACACGCGACCCGGCAACCGGAGAGAACAATCTCTTCGGCGAATTCCTCATGAATGCACAGGGAGAGGACGTTGTCGCGGGCATCCGCACCCCCATGTCCATCGATCAATTGAAAGAAATTAACGAGGATATCTACAAGCAATTTGAAGATGTCTGCCATATTCTGGAAGAACATTACAAAGATATGCAGGACATCGAATTCACGATTGAAAAAGGGAAACTGTATATCCTGCAGACCCGCAACGGCAAGAGAACCGCACAGGCTGCTCTTCGCGTAGCGGTGGAACTGGTAGAAGAAGGAAAAATCAGCAAGGAAGAAGCCGTCCTTCGTATGGAGCCCAATCAGCTTGATCATCTGCTCCATCCGGCATTTGACGAAAAAGCGTTGGCGGAAGCAGAAGTCATCGCCCATGGCCTTAACGCTTCTCCGGGAGCAGCCAGCGGAAAAGTCTACTTTACGGCAGACAGTGCTACGGAAGCCGCTAAAAGAGGAGAGAAAGTCATTCTGGTGCGCACGGAGACATCGCCTGAAGATCTCGAGGGCATGATCAGCGCGGAAGGAATCCTCACCGCCAGAGGCGGAAGAACTTCCCATGCGGCAGTTGTCGCGCGCGGAATGGGCAAATGCTGTGTCGCCGGAGCCGGCGGCATCAATGTGCGAGAAGAAGATCGCTTCTTTATTGCCAACGGAAAACAATATCCGGAAGGGTCCGTCATATCTCTTGACGGCTCAACAGGCTATGTATATGAAGGAGAAGTCGGAACAAGGCCTCCGGAACTGAGCGGCCACTTCGCCACTCTTATGGAGTGGGCGGACAGCTATCGAAAACTGGAAATTAGAACCAACGCCGACACGCCTAGAGATGCGCTGCAGGCTGTAGCTTTTGGCGCTCAGGGCATCGGACTCACCCGCACAGAGCATATGTTCTTTGAGGGACCGCGCATTAAAGCCATGCGCGAGATGATTCTCTCCTCGACAACAGAAGAGCGCAAAGCGGCGCTGGAAAAACTCCTGCCCTATCAACGAGAAGACTTCGTCGGCATCTTCCGCGCCATGAAGGAAATGCCCGTAACTATCCGCCTTCTTGACCCGCCCCTGCATGAATTCCTGCCTCATACCGACAGAGAGATCGAGGAATTGGCAAAAGAGATGAATTTATCTCCTGAAACCCTCAAGGCACATGCCGAGTCTTTGCATGAATTTAACCCCATGCTTGGTCACCGCGGCTGCCGCTTGGCAATCACCTATCCGGAAATTGCCGTCATGCAGACCCGGGCCATTATCGAAGCGGCCATTCAGGTAAAAAAAGAAGACGGCATCAATGTCCATCCGGAGATCATGATCCCGCTCATCGGCGAATTAAAGGAGCTCACATATCTTGAGCCCATCGTCAGAGGCACCGCCGACAAACTGATCGAAGAAGCCGGAGTGCAACTCGACTACCTGTACGGCACGATGATCGAGGTTCCCAGAAGCTGCCTGATCGCCGACGATGTAGCGGAAGTGGCGGAGTTCTTCAGCTTCGGCACCAATGACCTGACGCAGATGGCCTATGGATTCAGCCGTGACGATGCGCAGAAATTCATTAACGACTATCTGGAAAAAGGCGTCTTTGAGCGAGATCCCTTTGTCACCATTGACCAAACCGGCGTCGGATCTCTCATGGATATGGCGGTCAAGCTCGGAAAGAAAGTGCGTCCGGATCTTGAGCTGGGCATCTGCGGAGAACACGGCGGAGATCCTGAGAGCGTGAAGTTCTGCCACCGCGTAGGACTCGACTATGTCTCCTGCTCACCCTATCGTGTGCCGATTGCAAGACTTGCCGCTGCACAGGCTGCCATCGAAGAAGAACACGGCAAAACTGACCATAGCAGTAAATAAGGGTTCTTTACCTCTTTAGTATTCCATAGAAAGATTAAGACACCAAGGAGGTTTAGCTTATTGAGCTAAACCTCCTTTATTATCAGCATTGTCAATCTTTTTTCCCACACTTTTATGTCGAAAAAAAGGTGTCGGTTTATTCAAGCAGCACCAAAAAAAGTGCGAATGGACCTTTCCAACGAATGATTTGGGCACATATTGTTGCGATAGCCATCATCCCATCTATCGGCTATTTTCGTTTCGAATAAAATTCATCGCCTGCTTCGGAACTTTTTGCGGAGGTGCTTCTTTTCCGTCTTTCAGGTTCTTCATGATCCACGCCATATTTCTGGCGATCTCTTTTAAGACAGCCATTCCTTCTGTATCCTGAAGGACCTCGCCGGGTGCGGCTCCGTAAATCACCGGCCAATAGCTGCCTGTGGCAATGACCATTTCTGCATAGGTGAGATAGTTCATAAGCGACTGAAAAGCCGGGAGTCCCCCCGCTCTTCTGACACAGACGAAGGCCGATGCTGTTTTATGGCGAAGAGGATTGACAGGGGCTCTTGAAGACGCATAAAACACTCGATCCAAAAATGATTTCATCGTCCCCGATATTCCCGAGTAGTGAACGGGGGAGGCGAGAATAAGCCCGTCAGATTCAGCAATCTTCTTAATTCCCTCATTGACCAGATCGTCATTATATAGACATAGACCTTTTTTTATTCTCGCGCAATGATTACATGCTGCGCAACTTCGCACGATATTGAGACCCAGATCAAATCTCTCAAGTTCAACCCCATGAAGGACAAGTTCTTCTTTGACGACTTCTATGGCTGCTGCCGTGTTGCCGTTGACACGGGGGCTGCCGTTAATGGCAAGTACTTTCATTTTCTTCTCCTTACATTTTTTTAATAATAACACACAAAACTTCGGAGATGTTCATCGCGGAGTTTCTTCCGGATGTCTTTTGTTTCTCTCTTGGGTGTATAATGTAAAGTAACCTTAAGCTGTGGAGTTGCAAATGAATCCAAAAGATATGTCGCGAAAAGAGCTTTGTAAAGACCTTGCCAGATTGCAACGGGCCATTCGAAGCAAAGGAATTCCCGTCCTCGTCATCCTCGAGGGTTGGGAGAACGCCGGAAAAGGGCGAATGATCCAAGAGTTGATACGGGATATGGATCCCAGGAGTTTTAAGGTACAGGTGTTTGATACGCCCACGGATGAGGAAAAAAGAAAACCTTTCCTCTGGCGTTTTTGGAATCGCTTTCCCAAAAGGGGAGACTTCGCCTTCTTCGACCGCTCCTACTATCAGATATTTATGGAGACCCATCTTCTCAAAAAAGGCTTGAAACAAGATAATTTGAAAGACATTTACGACCTGGAGCAGTCTCTTACACAAGACGGCATGTTGATCCTTAAATTCTTTCTTGTCGTCGGCAAAGAAGAGCTGATAAAGCGACATAATGAAGTGGCTTTCAACCCCGCCACCGCTTTTCGCATCACACAGAGAGACTTAGACCAAATTGGGCATTATGACGCGTTTGCCTCTCTATTTAAGCAGTTGCTTAAAAACACGACTTTTGACTTTGCCCCCTGGCATATCGTGGAGACGAGCGACGAAAAAAAAGCGGCCGTTGATATTTTGCGAATCGTACATTCATCGCTGACAGCCGCCTTGGAAGCAGAACCGGTTCCCGCTCCTGCTCGAGAAGAGATCGATGTTCCCGATCTTTTAAGTAACATAGATTTAAGCCTGAGCATAGAACGGGAAGAGTATGACAGAAGAATTGATGATCTTCAGGAACAAGCCAAGGATCTCGCCTATATTCTCTATACGCGCAAGATCCCGACCATCCTCGTCTTTGAAGGTTGGGATGCCGCCGGCAAGGGGGGAGCTATCAAACGGCTGACTCGAGAGATGGATCCCAGGGGCTATGAAGTGGTGCCTATTGCCGCTCCTACACCTATAGAGCATCAATATCACTATCTCTGGCGCTTTTTCGTCCATCTTCCTAAAACAGGCCATATGACCATCTTTGATCGAAGTTGGTACGGAAGGCTGATGGTCGAGCGAGTCGAGGGTTTTGCCAGGCCCGACGAGTGGGAAAGGGCCTATGAGGAAATCAATGAATTTGAAGAACATCTCAATAACTGGGGAGCCATTGTTCTCAAGTTTTTCATCCACATCGATTCAGACACTCAACTTGAGCGCTTTGAGTCTCGGGAAGAAAATGAAGACAAGCAGTATAAGATCACCGATGAAGACTGGAGAAATCGTGAAAAATGGTCTGAGTACGAGGAGGCCATAAACGAAATGCTCTGGCGCACAGACATGTCCCGATCTCCTTGGATCATCGTAGAAGGCAATCAAAAGGAATACGCACGCATTAAAGTGTTGGAGACGTTTATCGAAGCTGTAAAAAAGAGATTGAAAGAGGAAGATAGCTGATGAGCGCCACATATTTTCACAGTAGCGATTTCGAGCAGCTCAAAAAAGGCTATTTGACGACTGATTCTTTAGTGTTCGATACATCAATCTATTTATGGTAAGTACATTTGTTTTTCACTACTACATACAGTATTAGGAAGAAATAGCAACCGGATGGTGTCAAGCGCTATGGCGTTGACATCGCTGATCAAGGAGGAAAAAATGACGACTTTTATGACTCGCGGAGGCCATCGCATCCGCTATGTTGACAAGGGGGAGGGGGAGCCTGTTGTCCTCATCCACGGTTGGAGCGGAAGCAGTGAAAACTTTGTCTTTCTAAAAAAGGATCTGTTAGAAAATCATTATCGTGTCATCGCCGTCGATCTCAGAGGACACGGCGAATCGGATGTCCCCGAAACACCTCCTCTCATTGAAGATCTCGCAGATGATGTGCATGAATTGATTCAACATCTTCGTCTCAGTGAATTCTCCCTTTTGGGATACTCAATGGGCGTCTTTGTCTCTTTTGAATATATCCTGAAATATAATCCGAATAATATCAAGCATCTAATTCTCGTCGACATGACACCAAAACTTATCGCTGATAAAAAAGAAGCGACCGGTCTCTATCATGCAGGCGTTGTAGAGGAGGAGGTTCCCGCTTTTCTCGATGAGATGCGAGACGACTTCACAAAATGGTGGTTCGGTTTCTTTGAAAAAGTATCTCTGCTCCCTATGACGCCGGAAAACGAGAAAATCGCAACCGAGGCCCTTGGGGACTACGACCTCGATGTGCTCGTCACCCTCTTTCAAGATATGTTTGCCAAAGACTATCGCCAAAAGCTCAAAGATGTCAAGGTACCCACCACACTGATTTATGCCGAGCCCGGCAGTCTATACAGCATCAACGATGCCTTGGCTATGAAGAGAGCTCTGCCTCAACTCAAGCTCGTGCCGATAGCCAATTCCACTCATCTTCTTGTTCTCACGCATCCTGAGCCCTTTGCAAAAGCGGTGCTCGACGCATTGAAGATATAGCTTTTTACTCCCTCGCAACCGAGGGAGTTCTTTTTACCCCTTTACGTCTAGAAAAAAAATGATTTTCTTCGTACAATGGAGGAGATCATTCAAAACGGGAGGTATCAAATGAATGCAGCCAAAACAATCGGAGCTATTGGGCTCTGCGCTCTTCTGCTGGTGTTTATGAGCGGTTGTGTAAAAGGCGGTGATCAGGAGATGCCCGGAGGAAAGAAAAGCACAAATATCCGAACACCGACTGTCTCCGAAAAGGACGGCCTTATCAAGCACTTCTATCTGGAAACACTAGGCAGTACTGAATTCATCGACGGCCATGTCGAACTCCACATCGACCGCTTTGACCCGAAAGACTCTTCAATCGTAAAGCGCGCGGGAGAGAATACAAACCCCTTTGAAGAAGAGGGGTACATCTTCTACATGTCATCCTCCCGTGATGAATGCGTATTTCCGGTAAATAAAAACTTTATGGAAAAATTGACGAAAATGGTCAGCGAAAGTCGATTGTATACCTACAGCGGAACGGCAAGTTGGACATCGGGCCTGCCCGAGGATACCGGCATATCTATGCTGAGCGTAGAATACGAATCCGGCAATACCCTTTCCCATTCAGAAAACGGAACGATTCCGCTCGTCGCACAGGATATGATAGAGAGAATGTATCCCCTTCTCGTTGAAACGATGGAAGCCAACGGCACATCCTTCATTTCACTTAGCAATATCTATCACGCTATCGCCACTCCGACGGAGTGGATACATGCGGTATCAATGGGCATGTGGAGCGAAGACGGAGCCGAATTGTTTTTTTATCACGTCATATTTGACGATTCTTCATTCCACTATCTGAACGACGAAGGCATACCTTGCAAAGACAGTGTCATCATTGAAAAAGAAGATGCGCAGACGCTCCTGCGGCTTTTAAGTAAATCACGCTTTTTCTATAAACCGTTTCACGCAGAAGTAGATGAATATGACGATTTCTCTTATCTGGTCGATTTTCGCTCAGGATCTAAAAATAGCTCCGCCACCAAGCGCTATGGAGCGCAGTTCCATTTCAGCACAGATGAAGATATCAGGGAGGAACTCCATCTTTTCTTTTTTCATCTAATCAACAAATATTTTCGATCGGAAGAAGGATAGAAAATGACTGCTTCTGAAAATAAAGGATATATTCAGCTTTATACAGGGAACGGCAAAGGAAAGACAAGCGCCGCTTTCGGCATGGCCATTCGCGCCGCCATGACGGGGAAAAAGGTATATATTGCCCAATTTGTCAAGAGCATGAAGTACTCGGAAACTCGGATTGAAGAATACGTCGACAATATCACCATCCATCAATTCGGGCGGGGATGCTATCTACTGCGAGATGTAGAAGAAGAAGATAAACTGGCAGCTCAGAGAGGCCTGCAGGAATGTCGTATAGCGCTAAATTCAGGCGACTGGGACATGGTCATCCTTGATGAGGTGACAATCGCGCTATATTTTCGGCTGTTTTCCATAGATGATCTCTTGCTTGTATTAAACGAAAAAGCAGAGCATACTGAAGTCATCATGACCGGACGCTCCGCTCCGCAACAGCTTGTCGAACGGGCAGATCTCGTCACTGAAATGACGGAAGTGAAGCATTACTATGAACAGGGAGTCCTCTCCCGCCCGGGCTTTGACTGCTGAATTCTGATAGCAAAAATGAGTAAATCGAACGCGATCACTCATTTTTCATGTCTACCGGCATTTTTCATCGCATCGGCTTCATCGGGTATTTTTTTCGTATTTTTAGTTGTCCAAAAGCGGCTCTCGGCTGCTGTTGCAAGTCATATATATGATCTGATGCTCTTTACTGAGTTCTTTTAAGAGACGAAGCGCTCTCTTTGTATTGTCATCATCAAAATTGATGAACGGATCATCCAAGATGACAAACGGCTTTTTGTCTCCAAATAGTGCATCGACGAGGGCAAAGCGCATGCATATCATGACGATATCTGTCTGTCCGGCGCTAAAATATGCCAAATCTCTCGCAGCTCCTCTTCGCTCCATCTGCACATCCAGATCCTGATCGATAAAAATATTCTCTTCTTCCTCTCCCATGAGGCGCTTCATATATTTCGTAAAGCTCTGATAGATCGAACCCAGATAGCTCCTGGATAGGGCATCCTTGGATTCCTGCAGATAATGAATCGTCTGATCGAGAAGCTCCGCTTTCTTTATATCTTCTTGTCGCTTTTCACTCCACTCCGACAGATCATCCTGAAGAGAAGAAATCGTATCTGTCTGCTCTTGAATCACGCGCAGTCTCTGATGATGGTGAACCAGCGTCTCGTTGATTTGACTGAGTTCCGTTACAAAACGCTCTTCTTCTTTCTTCAGTTCATCGAGCCCGCGCACATGAACATCGGAAATGGGAGCCGCCAATTCCTTTTCATGTTTCTTTGAAAATTCCTCCAGCTCCTGCTTTGCCTCCTGCATATTTTTCTTTAGGATGGCGCTCTCTTTCACCTCATCGCGCATGCGAAGCGCCTCTTGCCTGTCTTCTAAGGACAGGCTGCAAGAATACGTTTCAGAAAAAATGTGTAGTTTTTGCCGGTATTGAGAAAGTATCTCTTCTCTCTTTTCTTTTTGTTTCTTGCGCCGCTCAATATTATCTTTTGCTCTTAAATAATCAGCCGATTCTTTCCGGAAAAGAGAGAGCTGCACAGCGAAGTCTTTCGGCTCCACAAGCTCATAATAAGGCTGGAGAAATGCACTCACCTCTTCATCGACAACAGCTATATCCGCCCGCGTTTTCTCTGCCGTCTCCTCCAGTTCTTTCACTTTTTTATTCAGCTCCGACATCTGCGAAAGACCTGTGTGAATCTCTACCAGCATGTCATGAAAAGAGAGATTTTTGTCGAGTGGAAAACGAGACAATTCGGCCTGAAGCACATTGGTAAGCTCTTTAATATTATTTTCAAGAAGGCGGCCTTGCTCTTCCAGTTGCTTCTCTTTCTTATTGAGATACATGTACTGATTGTATTTTGTCTCGATCTCTGAGAGTTTAGAAGAAAGAGAGCGCTCGTCTGAAATGTAAGAAGCAACAAAGTGGAGCACATCTTTTTCCAGGGCCGCCGCTTCCTCCTCGCTTTTTCGGATGATCTGTCTTTCTTGGCTGCTGATTGCTCTACGATCTCCTCTTGAGATCATCTGTGTGAGCCTGAAATACGCTGCCAGAATTAGAAGCGCGAGGCCTGAAGCGAGAAATCCTCCTCCAAAGAGAAAGTTTTGCCGGACAAAAAAGAACACGCCCGCCCCTAAGAAAATAAGTCCGATGATGAAAAGAGCGATAGATAGCGCTGCTTTCTTATCTTTTGCAGGCGCAGCCTGCTCCTCGAAGCTTTCTTCGACGGCAGCCGCTATTTTCAAGTTCTGCAGTCGCAGCTCTTTTGCCTGCTCAAGCTTTCTTTGTTTTTGTGAAAGATCGTCTCTTTCGGGAATTCCCGGAGCAAAAAATATCTTCAAATGCTGGAGCTGAATTTCTTCCTCCGGAGCAAGTGCCAGATCGCTCAGGCGATTTTTATGTATCTTGAGCTCATCTTCTTTTGCTTCCCACGTGTCTATGACTTCTTCTTGCGGAACTCCACCGGAGTAGAATGCATTGAGTTCTTCTAATTTCTTCTTTTCGTTATCGCTTAAGTCTGCATGCTCTAAGGAGCTGACCAGTGAAATACGGCGATTGAGCAAGTTTTGAAAATATTCAAACGTCTCTTCATCCGGGATTCCCTGTTCAAATCGTTCCTTATTCTCGCCAACAAACGCTTCTTCCTCTTGCTCAGCTTCTGTCATCTGCGGAGCATCTCCAAGCTGAGCCGCTTTGTCATACATGGCAAGAAGCTCATCCATTTCCGATTCCGAGGGCATCGCAAAGGGATATGCCTCTAAAATCTTCCTCTGCTGCTCATTCAGTTTTTCAACACGGCTGCGAAGAGCTTGATATTGTGCCTCCAACGTCCTTCTGGAAGCCGCTTCAGCAGAAAGTGTGATTTCCTCTCGGGTAGATGTGAGAGCGGAAAGGATTTCTTCTTTTCTATTTTCGAGCGCGTCCATCTCTTTTTGCAACACATCTAGTTCGGGAAACAGACTTTGCGCCTCTTCAAGCCGTTGATGAAGATATGTAATCTTCTTTTGAGCCTCGCCAACCGACCCGCTTGAACCGCGAAACGCAATAAGAGAGCTCCTTTTATTTCTCAGCGCTTGAAGAGCTTTGTCAAAATTGTTGATGTCATTGGTATCTTGAACAAGATCGCCTAATTTTGCCTGAATACCGGAGGAAGAAAGAGAGTCGATGATTCGGGTTTGCGGAAGATACGTGCTTCTTTCAAAAGAATCGGCATCCAGCTCAAAGAGCTCAAGTCCGATATTTTCTGAAAAACGATTGCTCCTCTTATTTTTATCGACATTATATAGACGGAAACTATCCTGTCTGGGGATGGATCCAAAAGTCCTCTCAATTCGATACATCGTTCCTTCATATTCAAAGACGAGATTTCCACCATATGTACCGCCCTGCCAGGGAAGGTTCTTTTTTCGGCTGTTTTTATCCAGTGATCTGCCGGCTCTCTCGAAACCGTAAAACATCGCTCGAATAAATTCAGCCAGCGTCGTTTTCCCGAAACCGTTCTCTTCATATATGACGGTGAGGGCAGGGTCAAAGACGAGAGAATAATCCGAGAGATTGCCGAAGTTTTCAATTTTTAAACTGATCAATCTCATCACTCAATCTCCTCTCCGCTAAGCGCCCGGATACCGTAACCGATAATGATATCTTTGTCCTCATCCTTCAGCTCAGAAGCCAGTACTGTTCGAATAAACTCTCCTTTCAGAGAAATATCATGTTCATATGTTTCTTTTTCAAGCGCCAGTTGACTCTCGTCTTTGATCTTTGCAAAATAAAACTCATCATTTAGAAGCTGGGTGAGAAAGCGAAAGTCTTTCTGTGTTTCAAGCGTGTAACTGCCTGTAAGAGTAAACTTAACGAGACTTTCCTTCGATATGTCCGAAGAAGCCCGCTTCATCGCGCGATGCATCTGATTGACTGTCGTTAAAGAGGTAATATCGACGGGGATATCATAGAGCGTGCGGCGAGCAAAGGGAATAAACTCCGACTTGATCCGATGTTCCTTTAAATGCAAAAAGACAAAACCTTTCTCTCCGCATTCATCAAAACCACGGCCTTCAAGGCAACCGCTATAGCAATAAACACCTTCTGTATCGAGTTTTTCCTTTTTATAGCTGTGGATATGACCCAGTGCCAAGTAATGAATGTGTTTTGATTGCAGAGCCGGCAGACAGACATTGTTTTCTCCAAATTGGGTTGACTCCTGGCCATGCATCATGACGATGTTTGTCGTCTCAGGGGTGAGTTGCAAGTCATCGTAGATAGATCGATAATTGTCTCTGTTCAACTCTACGCCGGCGATGACGACATTGTCATATGAATAATATGTCCATTCATCATTGAAAAACTTAAGATTCTCAGGCGTTTTTTTTCCGGCAAAGGCTCTTCTACTGCCGTCATGATTGCCTCTTAAAAACATAAAATCAATATCAGGAGCTTCTCTGACCGTATCAAGGAAATAGTCAGCCGTCTTTGAGGTTATTCTCTGCGCATCAAATATATCGCCCGCCATCAAAATGACTTCCACCTCTTTTTCCATCGCAAAAGACACCATCTTTGAAAAAGTGGTGAGCAGTTCATTGTTTCGCTCCTGCGCCTTGCGAAACGGTAAATTTGTTTCCATCTTTGAATCGAAATGAAGATCAGAGCAGTGGATTATTTTCATACTTTACCCTTAAAATAGAACGACCGAGTTTTTGCGCTAAATTCATTTTATATCAGTTATCGCATCCGCTCAAGGCTGCCACCCGCCATAGACATAAGAGATGTTCTCTGTTATTAGGGTATGATAGATAAAAGGAGGAATCATGAAAACAATTGCAAAAGACAAAATCATCTATGCTTTTAACAAAGAAAATACGCCCGTGGAGACAATTGCTTCAGGCGATACCATTCGCTTTGAAACGTGTGACTGCTTTACTGAGACGATACGTTCCGAACAAGACCTGATGGCGGATTTGGATTTTTCCAAAGTCAACCCCGCAACAGGACCGGTATTTATAGAGGGAGCCATGCCGGGAGATGTTCTTCAAGTGGACATCCTAAAGATCGAAGTAGAACCGCGAGGAATTATGGCCGTAGCTGAGGGAGAAGGGCTGTTAGGTGAACACGTTCCCTTTGCACAGACAAAGATTTTTCCCGTAAAAGAAGACAGCATCGAAATGTTCGGTATGACTCTTCCCCTTAAAAAAATGATCGGTGTCATCGGCACCGCTCCCGCAGGAGAAGCTGTGTCAAACGGCACACCGGGAGAACACGGCGGAAATATGGATTGCACCATTATCAAAGAAGGTTCCGTCCTTTACCTTCCGGTCGGTGTAGAAGGCGCACTTCTTGCCATGGGAGATCTTCACGCAATGATGGCAGATGGTGAAATCAGCGTCTCCGGAGTGGAGTCTTCCGGAGCGGTTGAGGTTAAAGTCACCGTGTTAAAAAACAGTTTTATTCCGACTCCTTCGGTATTGACAGAAAACTCCTATGCCACTCTTTTCTCTGCAGAGACGATGGAAGAAGCTTCAAAGGGTGCATCAAAAAAAATGATCGATTTTCTGACTGCGCAATCCGAGCTTTCCTTTAACGAGGCATATATGCTGCTTTCCGCTGCCGGGACTCTCGCCGTATGCCAAGTCGTCGATCCTCTTATGACGATGCGCATGGAACTGAG
>JAAYOV010000001.1 GCA_012520095.1 Tissierellia bacterium
ATGTCCACGTTGGAGCTGGTTCTTACCATGCTTGCGGAAGCGACAACCACTGAATTGACTCAAACCTTGAATCCCCATGGATTGGAAGAGAACAAAGAGATTGCCAAAGAGGGAGGAACCGTTGCCGGAAATGCCCGAAAAGATATCGAAGCAAGGACAGGCAGGTCCGTCCTCACCCAAAAGAATTCCCTTGATTTTTCCAAGCTTATTGAAGATGTTGCGGATAAAACGGAAGATGATCCCACATAAGATGAGTTCGACGGGCCAGCCTGTAAAATTCGTCTTCGGATTTCTCTTTCACCTGATGAGAGCCGGTCTTCATGTGCGGAATCGAGTTTGAAGATTAAATGGTCTCATTGAACGGATTGGCGGTCTTGAATAGCGGAATTGCGGCTTTAATCAAGCGGAAGAATTCCTTTGACAACCAGCCGATTTGACGACCGGCTTTCTTGCTCCTTTTTCCGTCCTCTCTGGATGGCACAAGATCCCTAATACGACCTAGTCGACCCGCTAAAACAGCCCCCTACACCTACATACCTTAATCCAAGTCAGCTTGCTGAGCGTATAAAGCTTTAAAATCATCAGGAGTAAGGACTGTCGACCAGCCACCCACCGGTGCATCTTTATGTTTATCCACTCCGGTATAATTAAGGCTTGCTTCCTCATAGCGTCTGAACTTAAAGATCGCATCGTTCCAGACAGCCTCATTGAACAAACCGATCGATTTCAGCAACTCAAAATCTCTCACATACAGACCCGTAACCTTTTTAAAGAGTCCGGGTTCAATTTTTGTTATCACATCTTGGAGCGTTAATTCACGATAGTCGGTTAGATACATGAAGATTGGAATGCGAGTGGAAAATTTAATAAGCTTGTCTTGAATCTGTTTACGCTTGCTTCGATATTCCTTTTCAGCCTCGCTCAACTCCTTTCTCTCTTTCTTGGTCTTTTCCTGTAAACCTTCTTTCTTGGCATTTTTAACTTCGGTAGACTTGTTGATAATCGTTTCAATGTCAGTGTAGAGCTCTCTAAATCCCTCAATACTCATTAGCGCTTTCATAGCCTTGGGGTTGTTCAACAGTCTTTCCAAGACGTCATTTGTCACATTCACAAGGAGAGCTGATTGCCATCTTCTTGCAAGCAACGTTGCGGATGTTCCAGCCATGGCAATCTCGAGAATTGCACCTGCACTGATTTTATGAAGCTCATTTCCTTCATAGGCCAATACGGGAAGGAATCTGATGAACTCCCCCACTTTTACTTCAGGGTTCTTTTCAGACGTGTTCAAACGGTTACTATATTCGGCAATCTGTCGAAGAGTCCTGTTTGGGGCAAAGTCAAAGACATAGCATTCCTCTTTATAAATATGACCATCTATCACCCAAGGCGACTGAACTCTAAAGGCGGCTTGGAAATACGTTTCAGGTTGTTTCAAATTCCTCAACATGAAAATACCGCTCCAAGGCTTGACCGTGACTCCCGTTGTAAGTTTTCCACACGTAAGAGTAATTGTTTTACTCTTCAATGGATCATTGCCCATCGCTTGTTCAACCGGTATTAATGCTTCTGCACCCTGCCCCGCCTCGCTTCCTGCGGCTACAACAACTTTAAAATCCCTATAGAAGGTATTCTGTCCTCTTTGGGTAAGGAGATGCTTCATCGCATAACAGGAATTTATCGATGGCAGATACCATACCATGTGAGTCAGCGTTTCAATCAACCGGATATCTGAAAAGGGAAATGGGGATTGGTTTCTCGTTCTCAAATCATCAACCGATGTTTCGATATGCTGCCCTCTGATGAGGTTTAGCCACTGCTGAACATACCCCTCATAAACAAACCTTGCATCTTGCCTATCTCCCGTAGTACTAAAGAATACATTCAGATCAAACTCATTAAACTCACCTTGCAACGCGATCTTTCGGATTGATTCGGGTACTTTATACGTAAGCATGACCATCCGAGGAAGAGGGGCATAAGGATTGTCTCCGTTGTTCTCATCCCATTCCTCCTTTGCTCGTTGCTCATCCGAGTATGTCCAAGAGAAAATTTGTTCTTCAATGAATTCCCCCGAATTGAGTGCCCTGAAAGGTGTTCCAGATAAAAACAAATAATGGCTTGTCGTGATGGGGAGAAAGGATTCGTCATAGACGCTGTCCGGGTCATACTTCTCTTGTCTGGCTTCCAGATCTTCTTCAGCCTCTTCATCTTCTTTCTCAAACAAATCTTTTGCTTTTTCTTTCCAAGCGCCAAAATGGTATTCATCGAAGACTACCAGATCCCAGTTCATTGTATGGATCCATTCATTGTGAGCTTTTATCGCTCCAGTATTCCTGTCAATTCCCAGCAGATCCTGAAAAGAGCCAAAACAAACGATGGGGCGATTTTTATCAGCTCGACTATATTGCTCATCCATGCTTTCGGATGTGGGTGTGGAACCTGTAGGCCTTGTAATGAACTGCCATCCTTCAAAATCTACATGAGTATTTAAGTCATCTCGCCATGCATTTCGAACAGCAGGTTTAAACGTCAGTACCAGTATCCGCTTGAAGTCCATTTTTTTGGCAAGTTGGTATGCAGCAAACGTTTTACCAAAACGCATCTTTGCATTCCAAAGGTATTTCGGCGCCTTCTTATTATTTGGATCGGCACCAATTGAATTGTAGTATTCAATGGTGCGCCTCACAGCTTCTTCCTGTTCGGGACGCATCCTAAATTCAAGAATACGGTCGTTTGCCGTCTCCTTCCTGTCTCTTACCGCATGAATTGCCTTTTTTACATCATCAACGCTACATTCAAACCATTCTCCATCTCTGGCAATAACACCCATCGATTTGAGCATCCTATGGACTTCATGATCGGTGAATCGAGTTCCATCGGAACGCATTGCACTTTCATCAATGACTATTCTATAGGGCTTTTTCCCATCGGGACGCAGCGTTGGATATTGTTCCTTTACTCGAATCTCGACATCCTCTCTACCGGTATATCCAACTTTCAGACAGCCCGGATAAAGCTCGTCGGAATAAGCATATATTTTAGGTGCTATCGATTTGTCTCGTTTGGGGAACAGATCCTTCGCCATCGCTATCTCCCAATTACATTGGCTTTATCATAGACTCGATAAACTCTATTTCATGTTCTTCAAGATGATATTTTTTATACAGCTCTTCGTCTGTCCACGATTTACTAAAATCTTGCAAAGGCACGAACGTAAAAACTAGTTTAGACAGATTTATTGAACTTATAGAAAGCAATAAAAGAAACCTTACAAATTTTGTACACAAATATGAATATAAGTTTTCGGCTTCCTCATTACTTTCAAACTGACCAATAATAAAATATGAATGAGTGCATATTTCACCCGGACCGATCACTTTCATTGAAGAGGTTAAAACTTTAAAATCTCCTTGTTCGGAAGGTTCTCCAGCATGCTCAGAGCTCGTTTTGCTGATGAGGATTTTGTAATAATCAATGTATTCATGCCCCCTTGGTACCTCTTCAGGAGATACATACGAGATACCCGTACTGGCATGGAGAGTATAATCCCCAGGATTCTTCCTCTTACGGCCACGATAATCAGTTCCTAATCCAAACGGCATCAAAGGACTGATAATCTCTTGGATTGATTTGAAACTTTGATGTTGAACTTTGGATAATATCGATATCCCTTCATTGAATCTCACCAATACGGAATGAGTATTAAGATCTCTCATCATCGTATTGCGTTTACCTTGAATAATATTTGTAAACTCACACTGCCCAGGATTGTCTCTATCCCATAAAAAATAATTAACACCACCAACACTACTCTGAGGAAAGCAATCTTTTCCATTCAAATAATCAACTAATACGCGTATATGCTTATCGTTCATCATGTCTGATCTAAACGTATCCAACCCCATGCCTCCTGCAAACCAACGTGAAGGAGTAATCATTGATAAATATCGCGGTCTTAATTTCTTTGCTTGCTCTACAAAAAGGTGATAAATGGGTCTAGCTTGTCTTCCAGCTCCCTGAGTTTCAAGCTGGTATGGAGGGTTGCTGATAATCAAATCAAATTTCATCTTTTCAAGTTCCTCAAGGTCTTTCCTATGAATGAACTCATAGGCGTGGGTTTCGAGTTCCGGTCCCCGGTCAAATTGTTCTTTGGAAGCTCCACAAAATGTACATTTACCGCTTGAATCCCAATCATGTTCAATTCGTTCAAATCGGATATTTCCATCGGAATTGTTAAATGTGGTGGCTACCGAATAAGGTCCATCAGCATGTTTACTGCAGTAGAGGCTTCTTCGGCTCATCAGACCGGTAAGCTCGGTAATTGCGATTCCGAATATTTGGTTTTTGAAGATATGATCCAGTCGTTCCTGCAAATCGGGTATTTCTTCCCTCAGTCCTTTAATCAGTCTTCGGGCGATTTCTCTGAGAAAGATACCTGATTTCGTAGCCGGATCGAAAAACTTGGTATTCGGGTCTTTGAAAAGCTCCTGTGGAACCAGATCCAACATCGCTTTTGCTACTTCCGGTGGGGTAAACACTTCATCACTTGAAAGGTTGGCGAGGGTGGAAAGAACATCAGGATTATAGCCTATTGAGTTTGCCATTGTACTCTCCAATACTCAATTGGTTTATACTCAGCGATCGGCTGAGGAATATACGCTCCAATCTCTTGATCAAACGTATCGGAAGAGAGAAATAAATCTCCTTGGTCGCCAAGCTCCTGCATCTCAAGCATCGTTGAAAGCTCAAAATCCCTTCTTTTGAACATCACTCCGGCTACCAGAGACCATTCTGAAAAGACAATCGGCTTTCCATCTGCTTGACGAAGGGAAAGAGCATCACCACAAAGAATATTTCTGTGAAGCAGAAATTTTGCTGCCTCCTGGCAATCTTTGTTTACCGCTTTTTTCATTTGATTCGTGTAGGCATCATTCCAGATAGTAAACAACCGCGTTCGGCATTCCTCGGCGTTATCTTCCAAGAGCTCGACACCATAGATGCTGGATACAGCTACAATCGAGTATTTTTCATAATCACTGAGATTCTTAGAATATCGGATCTTAACCGTATTGAGTTTTCGACGTAACACTTCGGCCAGAAAGTTTCCATCTCCGCAAGCGGGTTCAAGAACACGACTGTCTATTCGCTCCGATTCGTCTTTGACCAAATCAAGCATCGCTTTAACTTCCCGCTCATTGGTGAACACTTCCCCAAAGTTAGCTACTCGTTCTTTGGATTTTATCGACCTGCTCATATGAGAGTACTATACCACAGCGAGGTA
>JAAYOV010000083.1 GCA_012520095.1 Tissierellia bacterium
CTCCCTCATCCATGGCAACCTTGCCTCTGGCAATCACATGGGTGATGTCGATTTCCTCATCGAAGATGACAATGTCCGCATCGGCGCCCTCTTGAATCACTCCCTTCACTCCTTCAAGACCCATCATCCTTGCGGGATTGACGGTAAAAAAGAGAAGAGCTTTTTCAAGTGGCATCTCCAACGACAACAGAGCTTTCAACATGGACAGAAGTGTTTCCGAAGTCAGATAGGTTAAGCCGATCGTGTTGCCTTTTTCATCAAAACGAGGCTGGCTTCCGAACGCATCGCTTGAGATGGAGATGTTCTCCGGATTGACGCCGTTTTCCAAAAGATAAATGAGCTTCTTGGATTCAACCACATTTTCTTCAACGGTCGCCTCTACGGTGAAGTCGATCGACGCTCCGAGCTTGCAAAACTCGATGCACTCCTCTAAAAGCTCAAGTGAGCGGCAATTGACATGTGTGGGAATGAGTGTTTTTGCCGGGAGATCCGATTCCTTTAATGCATCCAACACCGGCTTGAGGCCCTTTTTACCATCTCCCATATGGATGGTGACGATGCCGGCTTTTGCGGTGATCAAGCCTCCTCTTCGAGCCTCCGTTGCCAGACGGGCCAGCTCCTGCGCGCTCATATTCGAGCCTCTATGGTCGCTTACAGCGACCTTTACCCCGATGCAGTTGTCGATGAGACAGATGTCTCTTTCCACCGAGCCTGTCAATGTAGGCGAAGGATAGCCATAGGCGCCGGTCAGCATATATGCCGTAATGCCCTCTTCCGTCAAAGCCTTCGTCTTCGCATACAGATTTTCGAGACTGCGAGTGATACCGTCGGTGCCGAGAAGGCCGAGGACTGTCGTGACGCCGGCCTTGATAAAGTCGCTCAAGTTCGACTCGGGCACTCGTGAAGCGGGGCCCGCTTCTCCGCCTCCTCCCGTCACATGAACGTGCTGGTCTATGAGTCCCGGGACAACGACTTTTCCCGCCGCATCGATCACTCGAAGGAGTCCTTGCTCAGCCTCAACACATATTTCATCGGCTATTTTTACAATCTTTTCTCCTTCGATGAGAATGTCTTTCTTTCCGACATGTTCGGGTGTATACAAATTCGCGTTTTTTACAATGATCATCCTTCTCTCCTTTTCTAAAGCCGTCAAGATCCGTTTTCAACTCCTTCTTGTCTGTTTTTAAGAAAAGCCCTCCCTCGGGAGAGCTTGACATGCTTTACTTGTTCTTTTTGTTCAAAAAAAGTATATGCAACAACTCGTTAGCCATTATCCCATTGTCAACACTTTGATGATGGCAATGAGAACACCGGTGACGCCCTCGCCGCCGAGAAAACCGGAAGCGACGACCGTTCCGTCAGAAACCAGTTCGGGACGAACTTTCTTTACGATCCAGTGAATGAGTCCACCCAAAGCCGCCGTTGCGGAAATAGATATCGGCAGATAGACGCCGATTCCCAAGGTCATCGCCGGTACTTTAAGGACATAGAGCAGAACTCCGATCACAAGCCCTGCGATAAAGCCTCCCGTATGGGGAAGCCCGTCGACCATTGCAGCCACCATCGCAGCCTGTGGAGCAATGAACTCTGTTCCGGGGCCCATCACACCGTATGCTTTAAACAGGAAGAACAACACCAAAACGCTCACAACCGCGCCGATAAGTCCCCCCACGCCTTCTGCGACGAGCTGCGCCTTCGGATCCGTTCCGTGCAGATGGCCGGCTTTGAAGTCGTTGAGGACATCTCCTGCCAATCCACTTGCCACCGCCACGACTCCGGCAACAAGAAAAGCGGAAACTCCTACGGCTCCAAACGGCTTCAGCGCCAAGAGCACCATGATTCCAAAGACTTCCATCGGGTTGATGCCGGTCTGTCCGGTGATCGATGCCGACATCGTCGTCGTAATCCATGTGCCGAAGATCAGCAGGAGGCTGACGACGATATTTAAATCCGTCAGGATAGTCAGTAGAAGCACGACAAATGCCAGAAAGAGAGGCACTATGGCGTTGATTCGCCTCTTCACGCGTCTCCCTCTTGAAAAACCGAAAATCTTACTGATTCCCGGGAGAATCCCCACAAGGAGAACGCCCACTCCGGCTCCGAGCATCAGGCCAATGCCGAGGGAGCTCGTAAAGGCGGAAGCCGCCCCAACATCAGAGAATACTCCGATAGAGATGCCGATGGGCTGAATCAAAAAGTAGGTTAAAAATCCTCCGAGAAACCAAACGAGCGTATAGAGAGGTCCGATGATATATCCGATTCCCAGAGCCATCGGAGAAATGTACATGCCGAATTGAATATTATACTTGGCTAAAACTTGACTATTCCAGAAAGCCGGAACGGCTCCGAACCAGTCTTTAATATAGGTAAACACAGCTGCTATGGCCATGGGAATGAAAAGAAGCTTTGCCTTCGTTCCCCCTGCATCCCCCGCAACGACCGTCTCATAAGCTGCTTGTCCGGTGGGGAAGGGATGTGGATTCATCTCAATAAAGTACTTCCTGAGAATGGCGGTGAACAACAATCCGAGAAGAGTCCCCGCCACAGAGATGGCTATGAGCGGCATAAATTCAAACGGTGCTTCAGGTGTAAGCATCCAGATGCCCGGGATCGTAAACGCGACCCCTCCTGCAACCATTCCTCCGGCGCTCATCGCCGTATGGGTGACATTGATCTCTTTTAGATTGGTATTGCCCAAGAGTTTCAACAGAGCCATGCTCAAGACGGCTACGAAAATGGTGGGCCACGGAAGAGCGCCCATCCGAAGGGCGACATACATGGAGCTGGTTGTGATAACGACTGCGCCAAGAGCACCAATCAACATGCTCCTCAGTGTGAGTTGACGTTCAAATCCAACACCAACTCGATCTTTATTTCGCATTTTCATTCTCTCTTATTTGTTAGATATTTTTTGAGTACTTGTAAATCCTCGGATCGCTGAAACACTCTCGCCTCTATGTAGAGAAGAAGCGTTTCTATGTCGACTCGCAATAGTCCTTGTGTGTTCATGCAAAGAGCATCGGAGGCGACAAAAGCATAACAGCGTTCTATTTCAGGGTCTTTCGGATAGATAACACCAAGTGGTCGAATGAAGCGGGCACTCATCTGCTTTTGTTCCATCAGTCTGTCCAGAGCATCCTGAGGAGTCTCAAAGCGCAGAAGAAGAGTTCGCATACACTCCGCCTGCATCTTCTGATTCGAAATATACCCTTCCAGCAGGAAATTTCCCTGCATATCTATGGCCAGAAGCAGCACTTCTTCCCGCGCTTGAAGAGTATATATCTCAGAAACTTCAACTTCCACTACTGTTGTTCGAGCCATGAACCCCTCTAATCATCAATATGTAGATCCCTCAGTAGAAGATAATTTCCGCAGGGTTGCTCTTTCCATGTGTAAATGTACACACCGGTATAGAAGGGCTTGGAATTTTCTGCTCTCGAATAAGAAAATCTGCCCTTTTCCGTGACGATTCCGTCTTCTTCCTTCCAATAGGCTTCAGATTCTAACACATGGTGCATGGGGCCCAGAAGAACGATGAAATTGTCCATCTGTTTACAGATAGCCTCTCTCCCTCTTACCTCCTGCCCGCGTTCAAGGAGAATCGCTCCTTTCTCATCATAGCTTGCGACATATGCATCCAAATCTGCCTTTGCAAGCGCTTGGATCCGCCGCTGTTTGGCTTCTTCAATTTTTTCTCTATACATTCATCCATCCTCATTCAATCTCTCAGCCCATTATAACAAAAAAATAGGTAAATCATAGGGAGAACGCCAATTATAAACCATTTTTAACGATACGGACCCGTTTGCATGTTCTGTGAAATGCACTTCAGCGACAAACTTTACAACAAGAACATTTCGGTTTAGCATAATAGTAGAAAAGTACGACATTAGTAATGTATTCTTTTTTCAGTGGAGAGAACACAATGAATATCCTCTGTGGAGGAGAAGTGCTCATTGACGGCCGAATCCACAAAGACAAAGCCGTCATCTTTGACAACAAGATCCGCTCTGTCATCCCCCTTAGGGAAACAGAGCGCCTCGATGTGCGCAGGATTCCTTTTACGGGAGTACTGCTTCCCGGCTTTATCGACATTCACATTCACGGCGCAGCGGGAGCTGATGTGATGGATGCAACCCCTGAAGCACTCGAGGTCATCTCTCGGGCGATTGTAAAAAGCGGCACCACATCATTTTTAGCCACCACCATGACAATGGAGAAGAACCATATCATAAAGAGTCTGGATTGTGTCCGCTCTTTCATGGAGACTCAAAGTGCCGGAGCACAGTGTCTCGGAGTTCACTTGGAAGGCCCTTTCATCAATCCCGCATTTTGCGGGGCGCATGAAAAGAAATACATACTGAAGCCTTCAAAAGAGTGGATTGAACCATTTCTTGACATCATTAAGGTCATCACCCTGGCCCCTGAAATGGATAAAGATCATCATTTTATTAAAGCAATGCGCGATCTGGTTGTCTTGAGCCTGGGGCACAGCGGCGCGACGTACGAAGAGGCTAAAGAGAGTTTTCAATCAGGCATTGGCCATGTTACCCACTGCTTCAACGCCATGACAGGTTTCCATCACCGAGAGCCGGGGGCGGCAGGAGCCGCCATGACCTTACCCGTCAGTATAGATATCATCACTGATCTCGTACACGTCCATCCCGGCCTCTTTTCTGCGCTCATCCACCTCAAGGGCTGTAAGAAGTTGATCGCCATTACAGATTCCATGCGAGCCGCCTTTCTTTCTGAGGGCGAGTACGACCTGGGAGGACAGAGTGTCTATGTCAAAGACGATGTCTGCCGGCTCGAAGACGGCACGTTGGCCGGAAGCGTCCACCGCATGGATCAAGCTCTGCGCAATCTAATCAAATACACGGACTGCACCTTGCCGGAATTGAGCTGTATCCTCAGCACCTCTGCCGCCCTGCTCTTGGGAATCGACGACCACAAAGGTCATATTAAACCGGGCTATGACGCGGATATGGTCATTTTGGAAAACTACATGGTAAAAGATGTCTATGTCGGAGGAAAACGACAATGAATGTATTCTATGCAAAACACCCCGATGTCTTGAGCCGCTACGCAGCGGATCGATTTATCGAACAATTGAATAAAAACCCGAAAAGTATCTTAGGGCTTGCCACGGGATCAACGCCGAAAAAAATGTATGCCTATCTCGGAGAAGACACCCGAGCCGGAAAAGTAAGTTTCTCTCAGGCAAGAAGTTATAATCTCGATGAATATGTCGGGCTGCCCGGAGACCATCCGGCAAGCTATCGCTATTTCATGCAAGAGCATCTCTTCAGCCAAGTAGATTTCCGAGAAGGAACAACATTTCTTCCGAACGGAGTCGCTCAGGACTTGGAAAGAGAAGCTCTGAGATATGACAACAAAATCCGAGAAGAAGGAGAGATGGACATTCTGATCCTGGGAATCGGATCCAATGGCCATATCGGTTTCAATGAGCCCAACATCTTCTTCGAGGCGATGACGCATGTCGCTGAGCTTGATGAGAGCACTCGTAAGGACAATTCCCGATTCTTTGATAAACTGGAAGACGTTCCGACTCATGCCATCAGCATGGGAATGCGCGTCATCATGCAATCGAAAATCATCCTCCTTATGGCGTTTGGAGAAAACAAGGCGCAAGCTATCTACGATACAATCAAGGGGAAAATAGATCCACGAGTGCCGGCCTCTATCTTGCAGCTGCACCCGAATGCCACCATCCTCATCGATGAAGGAGCCGCCTCACTTCTGGAAGAAGCGGATTATGTCCGCCTATAATATCGATATCTCGGATGTTCAAGAAATTCAAATACAACAAAACCGCCTCCATTGTGTGAGGCCGCTTTTTTTGCATAGGCGCTCGACAAAGCAGGTCTCGGTTTGCAAAATCTTCTTCAACAAATACATTGACACTCTAAAGGGTATCGGCTTTGATGTCTCCGGAATCATTGGCATTTCTTATCGAACGTGATAAAATTAATTAAATATGTTGATCGTTAAGTTTCTATCGTCACATAAATATTTCAGGAGGTCACATGTATAAGATCACAAATAAACAGCAGCTCAACAGCAATGTCGTCAGAATGTCCGTTGAAGCTCCTCTTGTGGCAAATAAAGGAAAGGCTGGACAGTTTATTATCTTCCGCGTAGACGAATTCGGCGAGCGCATCCCCCTGACTATTGCCGGCACCGACAAAGAAAAAGGCACTGTCGATATTATTTTCCAAATCGTCGGAAAAGGAACACGGCTTCTTGCTGAGAAAGAAGAAGGAGAAGAAATTCTCGACTTTGTCGGCCCCCTTGGAAAGCCCTCCAAACTCGAAGGATATAAAAAAGCCTGTGTCATCGGCGGAGGAGTCGGCACCGCCATCGCCTATCCGTCAGCTGTTGCACTGCATGAGCTCGGCACAGAAGTAGACGTCATTGTCGGATTTCGCAATAAAGACATCGTCATTCTCGAAGAAGAATTCAAAAGTGCTTCCGACAATCTCTACGTAATGACGGATGACGGCTCATATGGAGAACACGGTTTTGTCACGAAAAAACTGGAAGATCTTCTAGAAGCCGGCGTTGATTATGATCTGGTCATTGCCATCGGACCCGTCCCCATGATGAAAGCGGTCGTCGCTCTGACCAAACCGAAAAATATTAAGACATTGGTCTCTTTGAATCCAATCATGGTCGACGGCACCGGCATGTGTGGCGGTTGCCGCGTACTGATCAACGGAGAGTCAAAATTCGCCTGTGTGGACGGGCCTGAATTTGACGGATTTGAAGTTGACTTTGACGATCTCACACGTCGAAACAGATCGTATTTTGAAGAAGAACAAGAGCGGGATCATGCCTGCCGCATGCAGCTTGCTGCTCAAAAATTATCAGAGAAAAATTAGATCCCCACTGAACATCTATAAGGAGAACGTGAATGGCAAAAAGAAATATGAGTCCTCAAAAAGTGGAGATGCCGACTCAGGATCCCCTTGTTCGGGCTCGCAATTTTAAGGAAGTCGCACACGGATATACTGAAGAGATGGCGCGCGAAGAAGCTCTTCGCTGCCTGCAGTGCAAGCATAAGCCGTGTATGAACGGCTGCCCCGTCAATGTGAAAATTCCTGAATTTATTCAACTAATCGTCGAGGGAGACTACATCGCCGCCAACCAGAAAATACTCGAGACGAACGTGCTCCCCGCCGTATGCGGAAGGGTATGTCCGCAGGAGTCTCAGTGTGAGCAGCTCTGTGTCCGAGGCATCAAGCACGAGCCGGTGGCCATCGGCCGCCTGGAGCGATTTGTCGCCGATTATTTCAGAGAACATTCCGAACCAAAACCTCATGGATATGAAAAGAACGGTATAAAAGTAGCCGTCATCGGCTCCGGTCCCGCCGGTCTCAGTTGCGCAGGAGACCTCGCCCGCTTGGGTTATGACGTGACGATCTTCGAGTCTCTTCCGGAAGGCGGAGGCGTTCTGGTATATGGCATCCCCGAGTTCCGTCTTCCCAATGACATCGTCAAACACGAAATCGAGCAGCTCAAACTCGACGGAGTGAAATTGGAAACCAATGTCATCGTAGGGCGCTCTATAACCATTGACGAACTCTTTGATGAGTATGGCTTTGAAGCTGTCTTTGTCGGCTCCGGAGCAGGCCTGCCTGTCTTCCTCGGAATCCCCGGTGAAAACAGCGTCGGCGTATACTCCGCCAATGAATATCTCACCCGCTCCAACCTGATGAGAGCGTATGACGATCGATATGACACTCCCATCCGAAAGAGCAAATGCGTGGCCGTGGTCGGAGGCGGAAACGTCGCCATGGACTCGGCTCGAACGGCTCTTCGCCTCGGCGCGGAAAAAGTGTATATCGTCTACAGACGCTCCTTCGATGAAATGCCCGCCCGCGTAGAAGAAGTTCACCACGCTCAGGAAGAAGGCGTGATCTTCAACAACCTCACCAATCCCGTCGCCGTACTTCACGACGAGCGCGGAGAAGTCACCGGCATGAAATGCATCCGCATGGAACTCGGCGAACCCGATGCTTCCGGAAGACGCAGGCCGATTCCGATTGAGGGCTCCGAGTTTGATCTCGAAGTCGATACCATCGTCATCGCCGTCGGAACCAATCCGAACCCGTTGATCAAATCGACGACGGAGGGGCTCGACGTCACCTCCTGGGGCGGCATTATCACCGACGAGTTCGGCGCCACGTCCCGCGAAGGCATCTTTGCCGGTGGAGACGCTGTCACAGGAGCCGCCACCGTCATTTCCGCAGCAGGAGCCGGTAAAGTCGCGGCGGAAGCCATCGATAAATATCTGAAAAACAAACACGCCTGATTGGCCGATAGAAATCATTAAAATCCCCGATTCCTCCATATGCGTATGAGGAAAGGGGATTTTTTCATGACAACCTATTTGACCATAGATATATCCGGCGTGCGAGATGTATTCAACGCTTATGCACGGCGCTCATTTCTGCGGATTTACACATTTGACTCACTCGACCTCCCTGCATCCTGAGAAAAAGTCCACCATAAAACGCTGTTTTCTTACATTTTTAAACTCATAAAACCTCATGAAATCAAGCTTTTCCGATTGTAGCATTTGTCTGAGATGATACCTTTATTTCAACACTTCCCATACCGGATTTTGTTTAGATCCTATTCGTCTAATGTAACCCTTACTTCCAAGAGAGTTAAGCGTTCTTTGAACCGTTTTTACCGTTTTAGAAATTTTATCGGCTATTTCTCTTGAAGAATCCGGTTTTTGTTTTAAAATAGCATAAACCGCTTTTTCTGTACCGTTCAAAGAGTGAAGGTGAGAACTTACCATCTCCGGTTCTTGGAACCCTTAGTTCAAGAGTACCAATATGATTGAGGTAATCTCTCTCATAGTAGCCATTACGAGAAGAGGTCCTGTTTTCACTCCTTTCGTAACGCTCAGCTTCGATGTAATCGGATCGTTCTTTTTCCATCAACCGGTTAAAAACGGAAATGAAAATGTTCCGTGATAGTTCATTATCTACGGAAGTGTGAAGTAAGCTTTGAACTCCCTCATCATTTAGAGTAAAATGTACTTGGGTCATATGGTCCTCCTGAGTATGTTTATTCGGTACAAACATTGTACTTCAGAAAAGGACCAAATGGCCTTTTAACTTTTACACAATTATATGGACTCTATCAGTTTTTCACTGTCCATTTAACATACCAACTAAAGAAGTATATATCATTCATCAGATATTACATTCCAATATCCACCCCTTCTTGATCCAATTCTTTCTATGTATCCGTTTTTTCGCAAAAAAGCAATGTTATTATCTACGGCTGTACCGCTTATTCTCAGTATTTTTTGAAGCTCCGCCTTTGTTATATTCGGATTATCTCTCATTTCGGAAAGAATAAGTTTGCGTCTCTCGTTTAAAGGCTTTCTAACACTCACACTATCAGTGCTTTTATTACCAAGTTTTTTACCAACTTGGTGAATGCGATTAAAGGGAATTGTGACAACTATAGAGTTTTCTCTAAATGTGAAGGCCTCTCTACCGTAGGTCTCGACAATTTTCGGAACACCTCTTCCGGATTTTTCGCTTATGTGAAGCTGCAGGAATATCTCCGATAATTTTTCGTTCACAGGTACGGATTCTCCCAAAAAGAAGCCTTCTTTAGTTTGTGACGGCGGAAGCGTTCCGCGCGACAATACCTCTATTCGGTTTGAAAAAACCGATATCATGGGCTCGTTTCCGGAAACCCAATAATTATGAAGAACGGCATTAATGATTGCTTCACGAAAAGCCTTATTGTCAAATAAAGGTACTTCCTTACGCTCGACAAGTCGATTTTCTTCATCCGCTTGGATAATATTAAGGACATCTCCGTATCTAAGCAAATTATCAAGCGAATACAGTAGACAGTCGTATCCGAACTCCCTCACAGAAAATAGTTTTGTCGCTTTTGTTTCACCTTCAAATATAGAGACTCTTAGAGGAATATGGGAATCATCCGATAGAAGTTGAGCCATTATGTTGTACTCTCCGGTTTTGGTTCTCAGTAACAGATTTTTTTCAAAAGTCTCTCTCTTTAACAAAATACCTTTTGAACCATAATATCCGAATAACTTTTTAAATGATAAATCTTGGTATTTTGCAGGGATTGTTTCTATGGTTTCGATGAGACCGGTTAAAATTTTAAAAAGCTCTACCTCACGCTTAGGATAATCTTTTATGTTTCTCTTTGACGAGCCAATCCTAATATAACGCTTCTCCCGGAACGCAGTCGGTATTTCTTCTGCAGGTGGAATAAGCAAGACTACAAGGCGTTTCCCTTCTATTTCAATTTCTTCAAAAGAAAAATTTATACTGGGTGACAAGTTTCTTGCAAGATAATTTTGGTATGGTTCTTTATTAAATTCGCAATATGGATTAAAGGTTGTTCCGACTATTTCGTGAGTCTTATCATTTACTCCCCATATAAAATAGGCCATCTCTTTATGACGAAACGCCGCTGCATTTGATAGTGCTGAAACATATTCCCCCAATGTCTCAGGCTGAAACCAATTTTTTTTAAATTCAAACCACTCCTGCTCATCGCCGTATGAACATAGTTCAAGCACTTTATCTTTAAGGTTCATTTTTACCCACCTTTATACCAACCTATTTACCAACCTATTTACCAACCTTGCAGCATTATAACACATTGGTTAAAAACTTGGTATATAACTCTATAAAAAATAATAAAACTCAAGAATTGATCCGGCTATCGTTTTGTAAAAAGCCTGAATGTGACCGGCAAAACAAAGACAACAAAAATGCCGCCCAACGGCGGCATCATTCTTCTATAGTACTTTATCCAAGGCTTCTACTAAGATCTCTGTTTCTTCCATAGTGCCTGAACTGATTCTCAGCCAATTGTCCCATTTCCACAAAAAGCCGGGTCTGACGATGACACCCTCTTTTTGAAGATCAATATATACTTTTCGTGTGTCTGTGCCGACATCGACAAAGATAAAGTTTCCTGCCGCTTTAATATATCGCCAACCTCTCTGATTAAAATACTCCATCATCCTTGAAAGAGAAGCTCTTGCAAGCGCCACACTCTTTTCAATATGCTCCTCGTCCTCAAGAGCGGCGAGCGCAGCCCGCTGCGCCAAGCGGTTGACATTGAAGACAGTGCTTGCTTTTGATACTTCTGTGATGACATCGGGTGTTGAGACAATATAGCCCACTCGAAGCCCCGCGATTCCGCATACCTTTGCAAAAGTGCGAAGTACAATCGTCCTCGGACGTGTCTTCAGAATATCAAGTCCGTCCGGATACTCGGGATAAATCTGTGCAAACTCAAAATACGCTTCATCCAAAAAGAGAACGACATCTTCCGGCAAGCGCTCCACGACTTTCTTGAGATTGTCTTTCGTGACGATCGTACCTGTGGGATTATTGGGATTACATAGATAGAAGATTTTCGTCTTTTCGTTGACGGCTTCCAGCATGGCTTCCAGATCATAGTTTCCGTCTTCCGGGCGAAGGGGAATGCGCCGGACAGTGGCGCCCATGAGCTGAGCTCCGATATCATAAAGGGAAAAACTCGGATCTCCTACTACGACCTCATCGCCCTCATTCAGCATGCTGATCGAGACCATCTGTATTGCGGCTTCTCCGCCATTGGTGCATAGAATCTGCTCCGGAGCAACGCCGTGTTTTTTGGCAATGGCCGCCTTCAACTCCACCACTCCCGGATCGGGATATATATGGATGCTAGCTAACTCTTCTTTCAAGGCCTCTATCGCCTTCGGCGAAGGTCCCAATGGATTTTCATTGCTGGCAAGCTTGACGACACGAGTCAGCCCATATTCCCGCATGACATCTTCAATCGGTTTTCCGGGCGTATAGCTCTCCAGTGATTCCATTTCTTTTCGGAATAATTCTCTCATCTCATTCCTTTCTCGGGATATCTCATTCCCGATGCCTAATTTTATAACTTATGCAAAACTCATCATGACAGAGACTTCATGATCTCATTGGACATTTCCTCACTCCAATTTCGTTTCCGGAGAAATCGTTCGGCTCGCATTCTTGCAGGCTCCACTATCTCATCCGGAAAATCATAGTAGTACAGGAGATTGATGGCATTGGTGGTGCGAGTGGGGCCGTCTTTAAGTTTATAGTCAAAAAGGATCTCGTCATCGGTCACCGTTTCTCTGAAATGGATGTTCTTCATTATGCCTGAAAGAAGTTCCGTCAGTTCTATATCATGCGTGGCGCTGATGACAAGACCGCCCTTTTTCTCAA
>JAAYOV010000084.1 GCA_012520095.1 Tissierellia bacterium
AATTTTGTAAACTGCTCATCAAGGGAGGTCATATGTCACAAGAAAAAAGAGTTCCTCTTATCGATTGGGATCGCTTACCGGATATCGAGTTGTATATGGATCAGGTGTTGACCATTTTAAATCGTCAGGATTTCCCAATACAGAGCGAGCCGGAGTTGACGGCGAGTATGATCAATAATTATGTCAAGGCGGGGCTTCTTCCGAGAACGAAGTCCAAGAGATACGGAAAGGAGCATCTGGCTCGTCTGATCATCATTATCGCGCTAAAGTCCGTGCTTACCGTCACGGAGCTAAAAAATCTTTTCGACGCCTCTGAGAAGAGTACACAAGAGCTCTATGAACAGTTTCGCTTGATTTTAAAAGAAGAGGAGCAGATACCAAAGACGTTCTCAAGGCAGACACAAGATCCGATTGAAGAGGCGGTAGCGTGTGCGGTTAGAGCGACGCTGTATAAACAGAGAACGCGCCAGATCTTGGAGGAGTCGACTCGTGAATAAAGAGTCGGTGTTCTTCGTGCCGGAGAAGATTCATCTGGAGCACACATTTGAAAACGGCCAGTGTTTTCGCTGGAGGCAAATCACGTCCGATCACTATGTAGGCGTCGTCGAGGGGATGGTCCTCGAGATCAGGCAAGCAGATGACGGGACGCTTCTTGCTCCGATGGACGCGTCTCTATTTCAAGAGAGATTTCGACAGTATTTCGGCTTTGGACAGCGCCTTCTTGAAAGACAGGATGCGCTGCGAGAAAAAGACAAGTGGCTAAAAACAGCGGTTGACTACTGTCGTGGGATGACCCTTCTTAAGCAGGATCCGTGGGAGACGCTCGTGACGTTTATTCTTTCGCAGAACAACCACATGGCGCGGATCCGCTCTCTTGTGGAGATATTGGCTCGTCTAAGAGGGCGGATGCTGCCTTATAAGGGAGAAGACCCGGATCTGAAAAAAGAGATCTTTTACAGCTTTCCCACGCCGAAAGAACTTTACGGCGTGCGTGAAGAAGAGCTGCGCGCTCTCGCCTTCGGGTATAGGGCAAAGTATGTAGTCGATGCGGTACAGAAGGTGCTCACAGGGGAAGTCGATCTTAAAAGCTTGAGCGCTCTTTCGATAGATGAAGCGCGCGAGGAGCTGAAGAAAATCCGCGGAGTAGGCAATAAGGTTGCTGACTGTGTGCTTCTGTTCGGCTATGGGTTTCAGGAAGCTTTTCCGATCGATGTATGGGTTAATAGGGCGTTGATGACTTTTTACTCCGAAGAGATCCGTGAAGCCGGGAGTCAAGAGCGTTTTATTAAGGAATACTTTCAAGAAGAAGCGGGGTTGGCGCAACAGATGTTGTTTCATACCCTAAGAAATGGCGGATATAAATGTTAGGGACGATCGTCAATTCACTGGCAGTCGTGGTGGGAAGTCTTCTGGGGATGACGGTTGCAAAGGGAATTCCTGAGCGCTTTGCGAAGGTGATGCAGACAGGGGTCGCTCTCTGTGTGATCCTCATCGGTCTTCAGATGAGCATTCAAACCGAAGATGTGTTGCTCGTGCTTTTGTCGCTTGTTATAGGAGGAGCCGCGGGAGCGGGTCTTCGACTGACTGAGCGAATTGAAGCCTTCGGAGATAGGCTTCAGGGTTATTTTGGAAAAGAGAGTTTTTCACAGGGATTCGTCTCTTCCACGCTTCTTTTTTGTGTCGGCTCCATGGCCATTTTAGGCTCGATTGAGAGCGGGCTGAGAGGAGACCATAGTATATTGTTTTTGAAGGCGGCTCTCGATGGCGTTTCATCCCTCGTGTTGACGGCAACACTGGGTTTTGGCGTCATATTTTCCGCTGTGTCCATTTTCATTTATCAGGGGATGATCACCCTTCTCGCCTCGAGCCTTGAGGGGATTCTTACTTTAGAGATGATCGAGGGTATACGAAATGTTGGAGGGCTTCTGATTATGAGCCTCGGGATCAATATGTTATTTCCGGGAAAGATCCGAACGAGTGACCTGCTCCCGGCTATTGTGATACCCGTTCTATATTTTCTCTTGCTTCCCATTCTATTTTCATAATCGAGATGAGAATCATCGGAGAGCTCCTTGAAAATATCAAATCAATAAGGAATGATTGTTTTATTTACAGAAAATAGTTGATAGAAACAGATAAGTACGGGTATATTTAGTAATGTATCCTCGAAACCTTTTTGGGGAATTTTTGTGAATTCAGGAGGTAAAGGTGAATATTAAACCCATTGGAAAACGTGTCCTGCTCAAAGAAATCGAAGCAGAAGAGACCACCAAGAGCGGATTGGTATTGGCAGGAGAAAAAGACGATCCGCAGATGGCTGAAGTATTGGCTATTTCTGATAAGGTGAAAAATCTGGCTGTCGGAGATAAAGTGTTTTATAAGAAATATGCCGGAACAAAGATAAAATACGAGCGTCAAGAGTACATCATCATCGAAGTAGAAGATGTCATCGCTCAGGTGAAGTAGGAGGTAATAAAATTGGCTAAAGATATTGCTCACTCCGCAGATGCGCGAGTCAAATTGGAAACGGGTCTGAACAAGCTGGCAGATACTGTCAAAGTGACCCTCGGACCCAAGGGAAGAAATGTCATTTTGGAGAGAAAATATGGATCTCCTCTGATCACAAATGACGGTGTGACCATCGCCAAAGAGATTGAATTAGAAGATGCATTTGAGAATATGGGTGCTCAATTGGTAAAAGAAGTTGCGACAAAGACAAATGACGTTGCCGGTGACGGAACGACGACGGCGACACTTCTTTCCCAAGCGATCGTTCGTGAAGGCCTCAAAAATGTTGCGGCCGGAGCCAATCCGATGCTGATTAAAAAGGGCATTGAGCAAGCGACAGAAGCGGTGGTCGAGTATCTTAAAAAGAGCTCCATTGTCATTGCCGAGTCGAAAGACATTGCTCACGTTGCTTCCAATTCTGCAGGTGACGATCAGATCGGCGAGCTGATCAGCGGCGCTATGGAAAAAGTCGGAAAAGACGGTGTCATCACCGTCGAAGAGTCCAAGTCCATGCTCACCGAGCTGGAATTGGTGGAGGGAATGCAGTTCGACCGAGGCTATGTTTCTCCGTATATGGTTGACGATATGGAGAAAAAGACGGCGACTCTCGAGGAACCTCTGATTCTCGTAACAGATAAAAAGATTTCCACAAATGTTGAAATTGTTCCGCTTCTTGAAAAGATCATGGAAAGCGGCAGAAAACTCCTCATCGTCAGTGAAGATCTTGAGGGCGAAGCCCTGACGACGATCGTCGTCAATAAACTGCGCGGCGCATTTGATATCGTTGCTGTTAAAGCCCCCGGATTTGGCGACAGAAGAAAAGACATGCTTCAGGACATTGCGATTCTCACCGGAGCAAAGTATATCTCTTCCGATCTCGATCACGATCTTAAAGATGTTCAACTCAGCGATCTCGGCCGCGCGAGAAATGTCGTCGTCAGCAAAGATGACACCATTTTATCCGACGGCTATGGAGATAAAGTCAAAATTGATGAAAGAATCGCTGAAATTCGCAATCAGATTGAATCGACCGACTCGGATTTCGATCGTGAAAAACTTCAGGAGCGCCTTGCCAAGCTCTCAGGCGGCGTAGCTGTCATTAAAGTCGGAGCGGCCACAGAAATCGAGATGAAGGAAAAGAAACTCCGTATCGAAGACGCTCTGAACGCGACCAGAGCAGCCGTAGAAGAGGGAATCGTTCCAGGTGGCGGAATTGCCTTTATCCGCGCTATGGATGCCGTCAATGACGTCGTAGATTCTCTGGAAGGCGACTATCGCACAGGTGCGCTCATCATCCGCAGAGCCCTTGAAGAGCCCCTGCGTCAGATCGTGCAAAATGCCGGCCTTGAAGGTTCGGTCATCCTTGAAAAAGTTCTTGCCACTGAAGGCAACACCGGATTCAATGTTCTCACAGAGACATTTGAAGATCTGGTCGTCACAGGCATCGTCGATCCGACGAAAGTGACCAGAAGTGCCATGCAAAATGCGGCCAGTATTTCTGCGATGTTCCTCACCACCGAAGCCGCCGTCGTCGAGATTCCTCAGGAGGAGCCGATGGCTGCCGGAATGGGTGGAGGCATGGGCGGCATGATGTAAGTCAAAAGCCTGAATTGGAGCTGATCCTCAGAAAGGAGCAGCTCCTTTTTTCTATGCAAAAAGTGCAGGGAAGGAAGCTTCACCTGCACCGGATGGATCATGGAATCAGTTTTTATCCGATTCACTCTTGGCATACTGAAGGCGGTAGAGGTCGTAGTACAGACCCTCCAAGGCGAGTAGAGACTGATGGTTTCCGCGTTCCACGATTCGCCCTTTGTGCATCACCAAGATCTGGTCGGCAGAGACGATGGTGGATAGGCGGTGGGCAACGACGAAAGTTGTCCTGCCCTCTATGATTTTGCGCGTCGCTTCCTGAATGTAGATCTCGGTCTGTGTATCAATGCTGGCCGTTGCCTCATCGAGAATCAGTATGTCGGGATCGTGTACGAGGGCTCGGGCGAAGCTCAGAAGCTGGCGCTCGCCGGCCGACAGAGTCGTACCGCCTTCACTCACTCGGTGGTCGAGTCCACGCTTGAATTTATTAATAAAGTGATGCGCATTGACAAATTCGGCGGCTTTCCAGATCTGCTCATCGGTGATGTCGGTGTTCAGCAGGCGGATATTGTCGCGAATCGTTCCGGAAAACAGGAAAACATCTTGCAATACGGGAGCAATCCGCTTTCGGATAAAGGTCTTGTCGTAGTCTCGTATCGAGATGCCGTCAAAGAGAATGTCTCCTTCCACCGTGTCGTAGAGACGGGTGAGTAAGCTCATGATTGTGCTCTTTCCCGAGCCTGTAGCTCCGACGAGGGCAATCGTCTCTCCCGGAGATGCTTTGAAGGAAATGTCTTTTAAAATCGGCTCGTCCTCTTGATAGTGGAAGTAGACGTTTTTAAATTCCACCTTCCCCTTTAACCCTTCTACTCGTCGAGGAGAAGAGGGATTGACAATGGTGTCGGGCTCTTCCATGAGGAGGAACACACGCTCGATGGAGGCCATGGAGGACTGAAAAATATTGAATTTTTCGGCAAGTTCCATAACAGGCTGAAAGAGCTGCTTGATATAGAGAGTAAATGCGACGATGACACCGACGGCTATTTCTCCTCTGACGAGGGCATATCCACCGTAGACGAGAGCCAAGATCAAAGAGATGTAATAGATGAGATTGACGAGAGGGCGAAAAATGGCGTAGATACGAATCTCGCGAATGGATGCCTCCCTGTATTCGTCGTTGATGCGCAGAAAATTCTCACGAAACTTATCTTCCTGGTTGAAGATCTGAATCGTCTTCATACCGCTGATGTTTTCGCTTAGCGTTGAATTGATCTTGGCCAGCTTTATGCGCACCTGTCGATACGCCTCTCTTACGAGACGGCGAAAGATTATCGTAGAGCCGACAAATATTGGGGCCATGGCGAGTGAAACGAGGGCAAGACGGACGTTCATGGAGAACATCATCGAAATGCTTCCTACAATGATGGCGATGTCGGAGAGGCCGGTGACGATGACATTGGTGTAAAGCTCAGAGATATTGTTCAAGTCATTTGTCATGCGGGTGACGAGGCGGCCGACAGGATTGTGTTCATGGAAGCGAAGAGGAAGAGACTCCAATTTCTCAAACAGGTCGCTTCGGATCTCAAAGATGACTTTTTGGCCGACAAAGCTTAGAAGATAATGTTGGGTGGCATTGGCAAAAAGCGTAAGCAGCACAAGTCCGAAAAGAAAGAAAGCATATTTTAAGATCAGCTGATAGCGTTGAGAGTTGATGGCATCTTTTATTTCCTTTGTAAGTGGGATCGACGTGCTTCCGGCAGTAATTGCATTCTCTTTCATTTGAATATCTGTCGGTGTTTTTGAGAGTATAAATTCTCCATCGGCTGTCTCGGAAAGATAGACTGTCTCCGGAGCAAGAAAGTCGTCGATGATGCCGCTGAGGACGCGCGGACGCAGAAGATCCGCCGTAACGGATATGACGAGCAAAAGCACACAGAATAAAATGATGGGCATCATCTTCTTGCTATAGCGCATCAGCTCTCCTAAGAGCTTCAGATCAAACGATTTTTCTATTTTTACTTCTTCACGCATACTCATAATCGTCTCTCTTAATCCGCTCTTCCAAGAGCTGTCGATTGTGAATTTCCGCATAGCCGCCGCCAAGCGCGAGGAGCTCGTCATGCGTACCCTCTTCGACAATCCTTCCTCCATCCATAAAGATGATATGATCCATTTCTTTGAGGGTGGAGATGCGATGACTGATGACGATGACGGTGTGATGATTCAGTCGGCTCTCCAGACGTTCGAGGATGCCTTCTTCGGTCTTGGTATCTACGGCGCTGAGGGCATCGTCCAGAATGAGAACGGGTGGAGCTTTGTACAACAGACGCGCAATCGAGGTGCGCTGGCGCTGACCTCCTGAAAGATTGACGCCTCGTTCGCCGAGATACGTCTTGTATTTGTCGGGAAAACTCATGATCTCATTATGCAGCGACGCTTCTTGGGAAACAGCCAAAATTTTTTCCACATCGGGCTCTCGGTCGCTGAGAGAGATGTTGTTTTCGATGGTGGTTGAGAAGAGGAAATTGTCCTGAGGTACGATGCCGAATATCTCCCTTGACTGATCGATGCTGATAGAGTTGATGTCTCTGCCTCCGATCAATAGCATACCGCGGTCAATATTGTAGAGGCGCAGAAAGAGGTTTACGAGGGTTGTCTTTCCGCTTCCCGTCCTTCCGATAATCCCCAATGAACTTCCCTGGGGAATGTGCAGATTGATTTTTTGCAGAGCAGGTTTCTTTTCTCCGGGATAACAGAAGGTGAGGTTTTGAAATTGAATGCTCAGATCGGCAGGCAGATCGATCGGTTCGGTGTCGCGCAGATTACTTTTTTCATCAAAGATTTCATTGATTCGATCGACGCTTGCGGCTCCCTGTTGAAGACGGTTGACGAACATCCCCATGGCCATCATGGGCCATACGAGCATTTCCAGATAGTTGATGAAAGCGACGAAACTTCCAAGCGAGATCCGGCCACTGAGCACGTATCGAGTTCCAATGACGATGCCTAAGATCGCTGATAGAGAGCCGACAAAGCGAATGGAAGGGAAAAATACGCTCTGCGTCGTGGCCAGTGACATATTTGCCTTATAGTTTGATTCGTTAATTTTGTTAAAGGAGGCGAGATCCTGCTTCTCTTGAGAAAAGCTCTTGATGACGCGGATGCCGCTGAATGATTCCTGGACTTTTTCCGAAAGAGAGGAAAAAACTCCTTGAACACGAATGTATTTGCTGTGGATGATGCGTCCGACGAAGCGAACGCCGATGGCAATCAAAGGCATGGGGATGAGCGCTAAAAAAGTCAGCATGGGGTTGATCGTTGTCGCCATGATGGTGACGGTGCTGGCGGTGACAAATAAGGCGTCAACTCCCATAATGATGCCGGCGGAGGAGGCCATGCGAATCTGGTTGATGTCATTGGTTGCGTGAGCCATCAAGTCGCCGGTCTTTGTCGAGTGATAGAAGCTCCTGGGAAGTTCGAGAAGATGGGAAAAGAGATTTCCGCGGATCCAGTTTTCAAAGTCGATGCCCGTAAATACGATTAGATAGCGCCATAAAAAACGTAAAAAGGCGAGACTGAATGCCAATGCGCCGATTTTCAAAGCGGTCGGAATGATTAATTCCGGGCCGGGATGAGCCGTGGATAGAGAGTCGGTATAGTGTTTTAACAGTTGCGGCACTGTCAATTGCAAAAGGTCGACAATGAGCAACACAAGTATACCCAGAGCGTATCTGGGGGCATTCTTTTTTAAAAAAGGCGATAGATGACGGAACATGAGTAAAACCTCCGGAACGTATCATATCACAAGTAATGCAAAATTGATAAACTTTTGCAAAGAGTGATGAGGTTTATTACAAAAAAATCTTCACTCAAAGGGCCCTGCGATATGAATAGAAAAAAGGGCATGGAAGAATGGAAGCGAAAATTACATCAGAGGTGCAAACAGGCGGAGAATGCTCAGGAGAACGTGATAGAGCAGACCACGCCTGCGCAAGCTCTCCAGCGTGATTTCTTCGCTCTGCTCAAGTGTAGATAAAAAGTCGTCTCGAATAGGAAGGACCGAAGAAGTGTCGTACATCCATACGCCGTTTTCAAAGTGATGGACGAGACTTCGATAGTCGAGATTGATGGTGCCAACCAGAGCGATTTTATCGTCGCTCACAAACTGTTTGGCATGGACAAAGCCCGGGGTGTATTCGAAGATGCGAACACCTCCTTTTAAGAGGACTTGATAGTAGGAGCGATTCAGGATCCCTACAAGCGGTTTGTCGGGAATGGCGGGCATGAGTATTCGGACGTCGACTCCGCTTTTTGCTGTGTCGGTCATGGTGCGAATCATATCGTTGTCGATAATGAGATAGGGGGACATGATGTATACGTAGTCGACGGCGCGGGTGATGAGATTTTTGTAGGCTGTTTCTCCGACGCGGTCACCTGCAATCGGTTCATCGTCAAAGGGCTGAACGAATCCGTCGTCAGCACATCGGATGGAAGGGGCATAAGGAAGGACTTCATCGTCTTCGCCTCGCTCCAGCGTCCAAAGCGCTAAAAACTGTGCACTCAGGCTCTTGACGGCTTCACCTTCCAGGCGGATGGCCGTATCCTTCCAGTGACCGAATCGGATCTCTGCATTTATATATTCGTCGGCGAGGTTGATGCCGCCGGTGTAGCCGATATTGCCGTCGATGACAGTGATCTTACGGTGATCTCTGTGATTGAATCGGGCATCAAAAAAGATTGCCTTTCGATTAAAAGCGCTGACTTTGATTCCGAGGCCTTCAAGTCGCAGAGCAAATCCTGCCGGAAGCGTGAGGAGGCATCCGAAGTAATCGTAGAGAAGGCGTACCTCCACTCTGGAGGCGGCTTTTTCTATGAGGATCTTCTCTATGGCGTCCCACATTTTGCCGGGACGAATAATAAAATACTCTAAAAAGATGAAGCGCTCCGCCTTTTGCAGATCGATGAGGAGGGCTTCCCAGAACTGTTCACCGGAAGGATAAAATGCAGTGGATGTGCCTTTGTAGAGAGGCGCGTTTGCTCTTGTGGCCAGATACATCGACTGGATGGCTGCATGGGGGTCAATTGCGCGGAGTTCGTCGATATTGTCGAGGCTTGGCGGAAGCAAAGTTCTATGTCTCTTCGAGACTTCTTCAACAAACCATCTTTCACGAGAAAGGAAGCGAATGTTTCCGTAGAAGAGATAAGCGAGCCCTCCGAGAAGAGGCAGGGTGAGATTCAGGACGATCCATGGAATTTTAAAGGTCGGATTTGTATCTTCTTTGATGATATGAATGACAACAAGTAGAGAGAGAAGCGTCGAGAAGAGTTGAAAATAAGCAAATTGACTTCGAAAAAAGAGCAAGACCATTATGATGGTAAATAGCTGGACGCCAAAAGCGACAAGCAGGTAGATGATCCGAAGCCAGCCGGATGGCAGCAATTTTTTCAATGACTCCTCCTAAATAACAACATATGTATTGTACACCGACAATAAGAAGTATACAG
>JAAYOV010000122.1 GCA_012520095.1 Tissierellia bacterium
CGAGCAGATCGAGACGGAGCGAGGGAATCGGGGGACAGCGCAACCGCTGACCGATGAATGGTGGTGAGCTAAGCCCCCGGTCAGAAAAAACGCGAAATGTGTCGGGGGGCGTCAGTCGGCGGGGGGATAGGACAACGCAAATAGTATCGCGTATATATTTTTTGGAAGGGCAGAATCGTGAATATTGTTGAAAAACGTATAAAAGAATTAACGCCATTTGAAAATAATCCCCGGTATAATGACGGTGCGGTTGAGGCTGTTGCAAACTCGATTAAAGAGTTTGGTTTCAAGGTGCCTGTTATTGTTGACAAAGACAACGTCATTGTTGCCGGGCACACTCGCATAAAAGCTGCTGAACTTCTCGGAATTGAGAAAGTTCCCGTCATTGTTGCAAGCGACCTTACGGATGAACAGATAAAAGCTTTTAGGCTTGCGGACAATAAAACGGCGGAGATTGCCAAATGGGACTATGGAAAACTTGAAATAGAGCTGCAAGGCATAGCCAGCATAGATATGGGTGACTTTGGCTTTGAGTTGGAACTTGACAACATAAACATCGACTCATATGGCGATGAAGAGTATGAGATATCGGTTCCAGTTGAACCTAAGTGCAAACTAGGCGACGTATATAAACTCGGCAACCATATCTTAATGTGCGGCGACTCAACATCTCCTGAAAGTGTCAGAAGACTTATCGGTGATAGCGACGTGAATTTGCTGTTAACGGATCCGCCTTATAATGTCGACTATGTCGGCAAGACAGACGAAGCTCTAACTATTGCGAACGATGCGATGGATGGCGAGCAGTATGTGCGTTTTTTAGTTGAAGCTATATCAAACGCAGTTGAGCATCTTAAAGAGGGCGCCTCGTACTATATATTTCATGCCGACGGACACGGACTGGCAGTCCGCACGGCTGTTAACGAAGCAGGGCTGCGTGTTCGGCAATGTCTGATATGGGTGAAAAACAGTATTGTTATGGGACGCCAAGATTACCATTGGAAGCACGAGCCTATTTTATATGGTTGGAAAGACGGCGCGGCACATTATTTTGTTAACGATCGAACCCAGAGCACAATCCTTGAGGCAGATCGTCCTCAGAGAAACGATGTGCATCCGACCATGAAGCCGCTCCCGTTAATTAAGCGCTTGGTGGCAAATAGCACTCGCCCTGGCGATGCTGTGTTGGATTTGTTTGGCGGTAGCGGAACAACGCTTATAGCTTGCGAAGAAATGAATCGCAGGTGCTTCATGATGGAGTATGATCCCGGTTATTGCGATGTAATTATCGATCGATGGACTAAGTTTACAGGCAAGGAGATAGAGGCGCTATGAGTCATTTATATTCAAACGAGATCGTCTTTCGCGGACATCCAGACAAGGTGTGTGATCAAATTAGCGATGCAATCCTAGACGCTCACCTTGCACAAGACAAATCATCTAGGGTGGCTGTCGAAACAATGGGTGGAAAAGGATGGTTGTTTCTAACGGGCGAAATTACATCGAATGCACAAGTAGATGTTGACTCGATTGCGAGGCGCGTCCTTGCGGGTGTTGGCTACAGAGATTCTGTCAAGATTGTAGATAACATCGGCATCCAAAGTTGCGACATTGCACGCGGCACGTGTAATGACACAAAAGGCGCTGGGGACCAAGGGATGATGTTTGGGTACGCGACAAGAGAAACAAAGGAGAACCTTCCAAAAGCGCAGGTTATTCTTCAGAAATTCGCGAAAAGGTATGACGAGCTATTTCGGAAGACCGATGTTGGGCTTAGGTCTGACGGAAAGGCGCAAATAACTGGAGAATATTCAGGCTGTGGGTACGGGCGAAAACTCGAAAGCATTAAAACGGCACTTATTAGCTATCAGAACACTGAAGATAATAGGGAGTATACCGATCAATTGCTTAGACACGAATTTTTGTTAATTGCAAGAGAGTATGGGGTGGACGTTGGAAGATTCTTATTTAATCCGACTGGGCGATTTGAGATAGGCGGCTTTGACGCAGATGCTGGGCTAACTGGAAGAAAAATAGTTGTTGATAATTATCACTCCTTTGCTAATGTTGGCGGTGGTGCGTTTTCAGGCAAAGACCCGACAAAAGTTGATCGTAGCGGTGCGTACATGGCGCGTAAAATCGCTTGCGAATATTTAAACGCGGATGAGAGATTGGACTGGGTAGAGGTGCAATTAGCCTACTCTATAGGATTGCGCCAACCCTTAAGCATTTGTATTAATTCTTCTCGCGGAGAGCTAAAGCCAAGCAACGACCTTTATGCTAGGTGCGAACCGCACAGGATCATCAGCGAGCTGGGGTTGCTGGATGTCAAATATGAGCCGCTTGCCATGTTTGGACACTTTACTTAAAGAAAAGAGGGACAGATGAGCTCAAAAACAATTGACTTAAACGAAAGTGCTAGAGAGTTGCTTCAGCTTGCTCAGGAAGCCGGGGTAGAGCAGAACTACTTGTTTGTAACGACGTTTGCGCGATACCAAAGACAAATAAAGATACTGTCAGATCTTGAAAACGAGATCAAGGCATCAGAGACGATTGTAACAAAAGAATATGTTAAAAATAGAAAAAATATATACATCCATCCTGCTATCACGGAGTATAACAAAACTGCAGATTGCGCCAATAGAACGGCATCAACATTAATGAAGGTGATTGTCGCTCTCGAAGGCAAAGCTTTGTCGCCCGGCGATGATCGCTTGTAAAAGAAGGGAAGATATATGTGCGTGCCAAAAGTATCAATAGCGGGTGCGCGTACATTGACAGCTACGCGTCAGATGTGCTGTCAGGGAAAGAACTCGCAGACGAGATAACAATTCGATGTATTGAATATCACCTAAGGCGCCTCGCTGAGCCGGGCGTCTTTTTAGATGTTGAAAAAACGGAACGCGCCGTTGAATTGATTGAAAAGTATTTCGGATTCAATTTGTATCCGTGGCAAAAATACAACCTCGCCCTCGTTCATGCGTATAAGGATGGTGATGTTTTATTTCGACAACACTTAATTGTCATGGGAACGGGGAATGGAAAAAACGGTTATATTTCTGGGCTGACGTGGTACTTCACAACGCCCGATCACGGAATAGATGAGTACAACGTTGAAATAATCGCCAACTCAGAGGAGCAAGCGAAAACAAGCTTTGATGAAGTTTATCACATGATAGACCGACATAAGCACAGACTTGAGCGGCAGTATTACAAAAGCAAGACACACATAGAAAACCTTAAAACAAAGTCGTACATCAATTTTAATACATCGAACGCCAAAACAAGAGCGGGCAAGCGCGCCGCTTGCTTGGTATACGACGAAGTGTTTATGTATCAAAATTATTCGGTGATCAATGAATTCAGAGCATCGTTTGGTAAGCGTCCGATGTCTAGGGTCTTCATGATTACATCGCAGGGTAACTTGAGGGAAGGCGTCTTAGACAAAGAGCTCGAGATTGCAGAGGATGTTCTTAATGGTAAAAATGACGCGCTTAGGCTATGTCCAATGATTTACCGAGTGTCGAGCGAAGAAGAGGCGCTTGACCCTGATTGCTGGGTTAAGGCAAATCCGTCGTTGCCGTATTCACCGACTTTAAGGCTTGCCATCGAGACAGACTTAGCGTCTATTAAATACGATTCAGAGATAGAAGAAAACTTTTATACCAAGCGCATGAGCTGGCCGAAGCAAGGCCGTGAGATGATCGTCGCGACGCATAACGAACTCATGACGGCGAGCGGCCCCATTGACGTTGACTTGACCGGCATGGAATGCGTCGCCGGCC
>JAAYOV010000085.1 GCA_012520095.1 Tissierellia bacterium
TAACTCTATTGAAAGCATATTCTTTTCCGGGCAATGTCAGGGAGCTCGAAAATATCATAGAGCGAGCACTCAACGACATGCGAGCGGGGGAAACTATCATCAGAAAAGAACATCTTCCCGCCAAAGTGTTGGGCATCGATTCCAACCGAAAACCCGAAAATTTGGCTCTCATTGTTGAAACTGCGGAAACGAATGCCATCTCCGATGCTCTTCTCGTTTGTGGCGGAAACAAGAGTCAGGCAGCAAGGATGCTGGGGATTTCCAGGACGTCTTTCTACGACAAACTGAGAAAATACAATCTAATATAATAATTTGTAATAAATATGACACGCAGAGGACTATAAGTGTCGAGTTTTTGAACACAACGACACGGAGGCCCTCTTTTTGTGTTCGAAAACCCGTGCAACTATTGCATTTTTGTGCAAAAAGTGTAAACAAATCAGTACAAACATAAAATAATGTAGCATGGCTTGACAATTCTTTATCATACATATATGATAAAGAAAACTCTTCAAATGACGGATAAAATACGCATTTTTAAACAGAGAGCATTTTCTGAACGGGTCAATTCGGGACGGAGGAAAGGGCACGCTTCTTGCTCTTAATATGAATGAACAACATCGTAAAAGGAGGAAAACATGCTAAATGGCAAAGTAACTGTCGTAACGGGCGCTGCCAGCGGTATTGGTCTTGCGATGGCACAGGTTTTCAGCGAAAGCGGAGCCAAAGTGGTCATGGCAGACATCAATGAAGAAGGTCTTCAAAAGGAATCCGCTGCCCTTGGCACCGAATATGTCGTAACGGATCTGAGCAAACGCGAAGACTGCAAGAAACTGATAGACTTTGCGTTGGAAAAACACGGACGAGTCGACGTTCTTATCAATGTAGCCGGCATTCAAAACGTCTCAACGATCGAAGACTTCCCGGAAGACAAATGGGATTTTATGATCAGCTTGATGCTTACGGCTCCCTTCCTGCTCACGAAGTATGCCTGGCCTTCCATGAAGGAAAACGGCTGGGGACGCATTATCAATCTCAACTCTATTCACGGTATTGTTGCTTCTGAATACAAAAGTGCTTATATCTCTGCAAAACACGGCCTATCCGGCCTCACTCGCACAGCCGCTCTTGAGGGTGGACCCTTGGGAATTACGGTCAACTCCATCTGCCCTGCGTATGTGCGCACACCCCTTGTTGACAAACAAATTGCCGATCAGGCAAGAACTCACGGTATTCCTGAAGATCAAGTCGTCAGTGAAATTATGCTCTCAAAAGCATTCATCAAAAAGCTTCTCGAGCCTCGCACCGTTGCCGAAGTGGCTAAGTGGCTGTGCTCAGATGCGGCTTCAAGCATTACAGGCGTGATGCTTCCCGTCGACGGCGGCTGGACAGCCAGCTAATTAAACTATAGGAGGAGACACTATGTTTGGTATTATTCTTGCCCTTGTGGCTTTGATGTTCCTCGCCTACCGCGGATATTCTATTCTCTGGGTGGCGCCTGTCTGTGCGATTATTCTGGGTGTCACCGGCGGGCTGGATCTGCTGCCCATGTACCGCGAGACTTACATGACGGGACTTGCCGGCTATGTTAAGACGTGGTTTCCCGTGTTTATGCTCGGAGCTATCTTTGGCCATCTCATGGACTATACGGGAGCAGCCCGCTCGATCGCCAGATGGCTCACTGACACTATTGGACCCAGGCGTGCCATTCTCGGCGTTGTCGTCGGATGCGGCGTGCTGACCTATGGTGGCATCAGCCTCTTCGTCGTTGTTTTCGCCATGTATCCCCTGGCACTTGAACTCTTCCGCGCCGCCAATATTACGCGCAAGCTGATCCCCGGTGCCATTGCTCTCGGAAGCTTTACCTTCACGATGACAGCTATTCCGGGAACTCCTCAGATTCAGAACCTCATTCCGATGAGTCACTTTGGGACGACCCCCACTGCTGCACCTATTATGGGTATTTTTGCGGCCGTCTTGATGTTCATCCTGGGCATGGTATGGCTTACCTATCGTGAGAAGAAATTTACGGCGGCGGGTGACTGTTTTACGGAGCCGGAAGGAAAAGCAGCTGCAGAATTTGACGACACAAAACTTCCGAATTGGTTTCTCTCTTTCTTGCCCCTGATCACCGTCATCGTCGTCATGAACTTCCTGAAAGTCGATATCGTCGTGGCGCTGATCGCCGGCATCATTCTTTGTATGGTCCTCAATTTTGACAAATATCAAGGATTTACAAAGACCATTTCGGCAGGAGCCATCGGATCCATCACCGCCATCCTCAATACGGCAGCAGCTGTCGGATTTGGGACCGTTGTCAGAACCGTTCCCGGATTTGAAACGCTTAAGAATGTGCTCTTAAACGTTCCAGGAACCCCCCTTATTTCTGAAGCTATCGCTGTCAACCTACTTGCCGGTGCCACAGGCTCCGCTTCCGGCGGCATGAGTATCGCTCTTGAAGCGCTCGGTCCCCAGTATATGGAAATTGCACAGGCTCAGGGCATCAGTCCCGAAGCGTTCCACCGCGTTGCCTCCCTGGCTTCCGGCGGACTCGACACTCTTCCCCATAACGGCGCTGTACTGACTCTCCTTGCCGTTACCGGCATGACGCACAAGGAAAGCTATATTGACATTATGATGACTTCCCTCGTTCTTCCGATCGTCGCATCGGTTCCTGCGATCATCCTCGGAAGTTTGGGTATCTATTAACAGTAGACGAGGTGCGCTTTGCGCACCTCATTTTTGGTGTATTCACTCCGGGCAATAAAGGAGGTAAACATGTCTCTTGTGAAAAAAATCGGTGTTGCCGGATCCGGGACGATGGGTTCGGGAATTGCTCAAATTCTTGCTCAGTACGGCTATGAAGTCGTCATCGTTGACATTGCGGAGAAATTTCTTGAGGTCGGCAAACAGATCATTGCGACAAATGTAGAAATATTGAAAAATCAGAACTTGATCACCTCAGAAGGCATCGAGCGAGTAAATAAGAACATATCCTATAGTACGACCAAGGAGGATTTCCGAGACTGTCAGCTGATCATTGAAGCGATTGTAGAAAAGCTCGATGTCAAAAAGGTCTTCTGGAAGGAAGTTGAGGCTATTGTCGATCGCGACTGTATCTTAGCGAGCAACACCTCCGGACTTTCCATTAATGCACAAAGTGAAGATCTCGAGCATAAGGATCGATTCATAGGCATGCACTGGTGGAATCCGCCGAACATCATTCCATTGATTGAGCTCATTAAAGGTTATGAGACTTCTCAGGAGACGGTCGATGTCCTGCAAGATCTGATTGAAAAAATCGGAAAAGAAAGCGTCGTTGTGTTAAAAGACGCCCCGGGATTTATAGGCAACAGGCTACAGTTTGCGGTATTCCGGGAAGCATTGCATATTCTCGATGAGGGCATTGCGACGGCCGAAGATATAGACAAAGCCATGCGGTTCGGTCCGGGCTTCCGATATCCGCATATCGGACCTTTGCAGACAGCCGACCTCGGAGGGCTTGACACTTTCTATTATATTTCCAGCTATTTGTTTGCGCAGCTCAGCGACAGAAAAGATGTTCCCGCCATTTTACAGGAGAAAATGGACAAGGGAGAACTCGGCACGAAGGCTAAGAAAGGCTTTTATGACTATCCGGGAGACAAAGTCACGGAGGTCGTCACGAAAAGAGATGAAAAATTCTTCGAGCAACTCAAACTTTCAAAAGATAAATAAGGTTTCTCTTGATTGAGAGCGGGGTAATGATATAATTGTACAGGATTAAACAAGTACGTTAGGAAAGGTGGTAACATGAACAAAGTCATAGGAGTTCAGGAAGCCGTCGAAAAGATTAAAGACGGCGATGTCATCATGGTGGGAGGTTTTCTCGCCTGTGGTTCCCCGTTGAAGATTATTGACGCCCTTGTAGAGAGCGGAAAGAAAGATCTGACCCTCATCTGCAATGATACCGGTTTTGTCGACAGAGGCGTCGGCAAGATGGTCGTTGCCAAGCAGTTTAAGAAGATCATTGCATCGCATGTTGGCACGAATCGCGAGACGGGCAATCAGATGAACAGCGGAGAGACGGAAGTCATTCTGACTCCTCAGGGAACTCTTGCTGAGCAAGTGCGAGCAGGCGGATCGGGCCTCGGCGGTGTACTGACGAGAACCGGCTACGGCACACTCGTCCAGGAAGGCAAGCAGATTGTCGAAATCGATGGAGTCGAGTGGATTCTCGAGAAGCCTCTTCGTGCTGATGTAGCGCTTCTATACGGCACCAAAGTTGACAAAAAAGGCAATATTTACTACGAAGGTTCCACACAGAATTTCAATGTTCTCATGGCTGCCGCTGCTGACACAGTTATTGTTGAAGCTGAAGAGATTGTCGAAGTGGGTGAAATCGATCCCAATGTCGTGCGCACCCCCGGAATCTTTGTGAACTATATCGTACAAGGAGATAAGCTGTGATGGATAAAAATCAGATGCAAGATTTCATTGCTAAGCGCGTTGCGCAAGAGCTGAACGACGGAGATCTGGTCAACTTAGGTATCGGACTTCCTACCCGCGTGGCAAACTTTGTTCCGGAAGGAATAGATGTAACGTTCCAGAGTGAGAACGGCTTCGTGGGACTTGGCCCCGCGCCTGAAGGAGACGACATCACGATGCGTATCGTCAATGCAGGCGGAGCTCCTTCAAGCATTCTGCCCGGCGGCATGTTCTTCGACTCTTGCACTTCTTTTGGCATCATCCGCGGTGGACACCTTGACATCACCGTTCTCGGAGCCTTGGAAGTGGATGAAAAAGGGACGCTTGCCAACTACATGATTCCCGGAAAAATGGTTCCCGGCATGGGCGGAGCTATGGACCTCGTCAGCGGCGCCAAAAAAGTTATCGTCGCCATGGAACACACACAAAAAGGCAATCCTAAAATTCTTCCTGAGGTGAGACTTCCGATCACAGGTGTTGAAGTTGTCGACATGATCGTCACTGAAATGGGCGTGATGGAAATCACCGAAGAAGGCATTGTCCTCACTGAGATCAATCCCGAATTTACAGTGGAGCAGGTGCAGGAAGCCACCAGCGCCAAACTGATCATCGCCGACGATCTCAAAGAGATGGTATAGATCGAAATTGGAGGGTCTCTTCGGAGACCCTTTTTTTGTATGGACAGAAGATGAACGGCACCGTGAAGGAGTTCAGATTGGCAGAGATCACATTTACAAAAAAAGAGATTGAAAACGATAGAATGTTGGGCATTCACACTTGCGAGATTCAGGAATGGGACGGAGTGATGTTTGATTATCACCGAGGAGAGCCTACGCCCTATCGAGCTCTCGAAGTGTTGATCGATGCGTACGATCCTCCGGAAGACCCGTTTCTCATTGACTACGGAAGCGCTCTGGGAAGGATTAATTTTTATTTCCATCATCGCCTGCAGATGCCGGGCATCGGACTTGAAGTGGACCGAGACCGTTTCTACAGAGCCGGGGTGAATAAGGAAAAATATGCATTGAAGAAGGGACTTTCTTCCGATGACGTGAGCATCGATTTTCTTGAGCTAAAGGCCGAAGAATACTTTCCACCGCCTCACGCAAATGTCTTTTATTTTTTCCATCCCTTTTCGGATTGGATTTTTCGACTTGTGATGGGGCAAATTCTGCGATCAATCGATGAACGGGACCGGACGGTGGACCTCTTGCTCTATTATCCGTCCTTTCAATATTTTCAAGCCATTGAGTCGAGTGGGATGTTTGAGGAAATCCTCTTTGTCGACTGTGGGTGGAATAAAGACCCTCGCGACGGTTTTTGGGTATTTCGTCATCAGCAGGAGAACAACTTGTCTGAATAGCGCAATCGAATGCGGCAAGCGAACGATTCCCTGCAGAAGATAAGAAATCCTCACTTTTTGATCCGATTTACCGGTGCCGGCCGAAGATGCCGGCGTTTTTTTCCAAAAAAGCTTGTCGCCTGGATATAGATTAACTCTAAATCAACTTTCAAAAGTTGGATTTAAATGAGGGAAGGCGCAAATTGCAATGGTTGACGAGTTGACCGAGACATTCGGATGCACTACATATGGTAAGTTTTTATATTGACCTATACTATATTTAGTGCTATTATGATTTTTAGCAGTGCGGTGGCGGGAACAGGGGTTCAAGCCCCGGCAGCATCCACTACTGTAGGCCGGACGGAGACTTTAACCACCGAGAGGGAAGGGAAGTCCGAGGATGAAGGCAAGCCAGGAGACCGGCTGCATTGCAACAGCGCATCTTGGGAATGGAGAACGCGTCGTTTTTGTTTCCTTCCCTCAGGGGAATTTTTTTATGGAGATTGTATGAACAGCAAGCAAATGATTGAACAATATCTGTACTCCACGGATTGGAAAGTTCGGGAAAACTCGAATTCTCCCTACAGTTTTGGAGCGTTGAACAAACATGTGGTGGCAGAAGTGTCGAAAGATTATTGGCTGAATGAAGTATATGACGAGCCCATCCGTCGGGCATATGAGACAGGAGATATGCACATTCATGACTTGGGAGGGCTGACTTTGTATTGCTGCGGCTATTCTTTGAGGAGCGTCATTGAAAGAGGGGTGCAGGGTGTGCCAAATATTCCAAAGAGCAAGCCGGCTAAGCACTTTGCATCGATTCTCAATCAGCTCAGCAATCTCATCACGGTGTTTCAAAATGAGATCATGGGTGCAGTGGCCTTCAGTTCCGTCGATACGTATTTGGCGCCTTTTATCCGTCACGATCAGCTGAATTATGAGCAGGTAAAGCAGTCGCTCCAAAACTTCATTTTCTCAGTAAACTCCAATTCAAGAGGGGGAGCCGAGCCGGCGTTTAGCAACATCACCCTCGATTTATGTCCTCCCTCGGATATGAAAGACAAGCTCGCCATCATCGGAGCCGAGGAGCAAGATTATACCTATGGGGATTGCCAGAAAGAGATGGATCTATTCAATCGTGCCTTCTGCGAGCTGATGATTGAAGGCGATGCGGACGGAAGACCGTTTGCCTATCCGATCCCCACCTACAATATCCATGAAGAATTTGACTTTGACGATCCGAAGCATGAACTGTTGTGGGAGATGACCGGAAAATTCGGATATCCATATTTTGCCAATTTTATCCACTCCGACATGCGCCCGGAAGATGCCAGAAGCATGTGTTGTCGGCTTCGTCTCGACCTTCGGGAGCTTCAAAGGAGAAACGGAGGGCTCTTCGGAGCGGGAGAGAGCACAGGATCAATCGGCGTTGTCACGATCAACCTTCCACGCCTTGCCTATCAAAGTCGATCGAAAGAGGAGTTTTTCGAGAAACTTCTGGATGTCATGGATCTGGCAAAGGATTCTCTTGAGAAAAAACGGGTGTTTCTGGAAGAAAATATCGTAGGTACGGGCTTGATTCCCGCTTTTGATACCTATGTGGGAACGCTTGCCAATCACTTTCACACGATCGGCCTTGTCGGACTCAACGAGATGTGCGTCAATCTCTTAGGGACGGGAATTCTCAGCCCCGAGGGAAAAGAGTTCAGTGAGCGTGTGCTTGATTTCATGCGGGAAAAACTCAGCGACTACCAGGAAGAGACGGAAAATCTCTACAATTTGGAGGCGACGCCGGCTGAATCAACGGCATTTCGACTGGCGAGAAAAGACATCATGGAGTATCCGGATATCTTTGTCCAGGGGACAAGGGAAGCTCCCTACTATACGAACAGCTGTCATATCCCGGTCCATCAGATCGAATCCATCCGCCAGGTCTTCGATCATCAGGAGTCGTTGCAGACAAAGTTCACCGGAGGAACCGTCGTTCATGTCTATCTGAAATCGCCCATTCACGCCTTGCAGGCGAAGCATATGGTCAGATCCGTCTGTGAAAACTACTCGATTCCCTATCTCTCTTTGTCGCCTGTAAACCACTATTGTGAAGACCACGGATATATTGAAGAAAGTTGCGAAGTCTGCCCGACATGTAGCAAGCCTGTGGAAAAATACCAACGTATTACAGGCTATCTCAGAAATGTGAAGCATTTCAATGACGGGAAGAGGAGCGAATTTATGGATCGGGTGCAATTGTGATCAGATATCTGCTGATAGAAGAGGAAAGATTTGAAGATGCTCCTTTTGTCGGAGCGCTTGTGTGCGCCATTTCTTGCCCGATGAACTGTAAAAACTGCTTTAACAAGCATCTAAAGGGACTCGAGGTAAAAAAAGCCTCAGCTGAGGAGATCGTCGATACAATCAAGCGAAATCCGTTTCATGAAGGGATGATTCTCGGAGGGCTTGAGTGGAGTGAGCAGCCCGATGAGATGCTCGATCTTGCCCGCGAGGCTGTCTCCCGTGATTTGAAAGTCATGATCTACACAGGCCTTACGATCGAACAGTTTCTTCACAAAGTGCCGGATATAAGAGACCTCAGAGGTGATATTTATCTAAAGTACGGCGCCTATCATCATGATCTTCCGGGGTATCGATCGCGTTATGGTGTGCAGCTTGCCAGCCGAAATCAGAAGATCCTTCAGTACCGCTCGCGGGAAGAGGAGTATTGGTTTCGCGCTCAATAAAGAATAGTCAGTGAACGGATCCTATATTCAATACGGCATAGCCATCGGCTATGCTGTTTTCTGTTTTTTGGAAAAAAGGGAGAAATGTGGCGGAGTCATCTCATAGGAATGTTCCTTTATATGTGAATATATATCATAAAAAAAACAGGCAAGGAGGGCATCACTGTCGGGTTTGTCATGCGATGAATATTTCCGTTTTTGAGACATAAAAAGAGCGAATGTTAAAGAGGAAAAATACAGACGTGAATGGGATTTCAGAGAATTTACAAACTATGTGATAAAAACGTTGCATAATAAAAGACAAATGTATTACGTTGTGATTGGGGAGAAAATATTAAAATAAATTTATGGAGGGAATATGAACGGAATTATACTTTATCAGTCCAAATATGGAGCGACAAAGCGCTATGCAAATTGGATTTCAGAAGAAACCGGATTTGACTGCGTAGAGACAAAAAAAGCAAGAATTGAAGAAATTAGAAAATATGATGTCATCATTTTTGGCGGCGGTCTCTATGCTTCAGGTATTGCAGGATTGTCTTTTTTGAAAAAGCATATCAATCAATTGTCAGGGAAAAAAATAATAGTATTCTTTGTCGGGGCATCCCCATATGAAGAAAATGCATTTAAACAAATTGTTTCCCATAATATGCAGGATTCTTTAGCTGATATTCCCTGTTTTTATTGTCGAGGTGCATGGGATATGGAAAACATGAGTATAGTTGATAGAAACCTTTGCAAGTTGTTGCGAAAAGTTGTGGCAAAAAAGAATCCCGAAGAATATGAGATATGGGAAAAAGCACTTATGGAAGCGGGAGACGAGAAGTGTGATTGGACAGATAAGTCATATATCGCACCCATCTTGAATGCAGTTCGACAGAATTCAAATTTTAGCATCTGACATACTTTACCTTTGATCTCAAAGGGAGAGACAGTTTCAAAACGTGTAATCACAGCATTTTATCTTCGAGCTCTCCTCAGGGGTGTTAGAGTGATGCGAAAGCAGCCCTGGTAAATGACAGCGTTGCGGTGTTTCAAGATAGTATAGTATAGAGTTTGGCAAAAGAAAGGCATAAAAATGCGAATAGGACTAGCGACGTTTGAATTTAAAAATAGAGATATATTATTTAATCTTTCCCAAATTGAACGAGGAGTAAAGGAAGCTTCAGGCAAAGTTGATTTACTATGCTTTGGAGAAGCGTTTTTACAAGGATTTGATTCGCTTTGTTGGGAATTTGAGGCTGATAAACGCATTGCCATAGAACAAGATTCCGAACGGATGAATTCGGTTTGCAAGCTATCAAAGAAGTATGGACTCGACTTAATTTTTGGATATATCGAGCGAGAAGATGATCGTCTTTATTCGTCTTGTGCTGTCATTGAAAAGGGATGTCTTTCGTATAATTATCGACGTATATCTCGTGGATGGAAAGAATATCTGCTCACAGATGATCACTATAAGGAAGGTGATGACGTCGTAGAATTTATCTATAAAGGGAATTCAATCATGCTTGCTATATGTGGTGATATGTGGGATTATCTTGAAATGTATAAAACGAACGGTCTCATAATATGGCCCGTATTTTTGAATTTCACGCTTGAGGAGTGGGAACAAGTTTACGAAGTGGATTACGCTCAGCAAGCATTGCTTTGTGCTGACAGGGTTTTGATGATTAATTCAATTTCGCATGAGACCGAACCCGGAGGGATCGGTGGATCTTTTTATTTCATCAATGGAATGATAAAAGAAAAAGCGGAATATGGTAAAGAAAGTATCCTTATTGTTGAAGTGTAGAGTTTTATAGAAATACGTAAATAATGTCAAAATACTTACATTAATGTGTATGCGGCATCAAAGTGCTACATATTGGAAATTGCCGGCACCCTGATGTCAGACAAATACGACAGATGGAAAAGGCTGGTTTTAGAGAGTTTTGCAAGGCTTGAACATAGAAAAAATAACATTATATTATGACTTCTTCTCTCGTGAGGATGTCATAATTATGTAAAGGGAAAAAATGTAGTCATAAACATAGACTTATAACTGGAGGGATAGGAGTGTTTACAAAGAGCGACATAATCAGGTAGTTGAGGATTTGAGACGGCAACAATCCAGGTAAGGTCAGCTGGAATATAATGTAACAATGAATTATATTCAAAGATTTGCAACTCTGGAGTCGAAAGTTCTTGAACTGGGAGCAGGGAATGGCAGATATTCTATTCAACTTGCAAAAGAAGGTATGTATGTAAGCGTTGTGGAGTTAGTAGAAAGCAACTTTGAGGTATTGCGGGAAAAGAGTATAGGGATTGATAATATAAAGTTATATCAGGGCGATGCGACAAATCTCGACTATCTGAGTGATAACAGTTTTGATGTTACCTTGAGTCTTGGGCCACTTTATCATCTGTATGAGCCGGAAGACATCCACAAAGCCATCGACGAAGCGATTCGTGTCACAAAACCGGGCGGCGTCATGTTGTTTGCCTTTCATTCTGTTTTCGGAATTATGTATGCAAATTATTTCTATGGCAATTGGTCAGACGGACAAAATGAGTATTTTACAAAAGATTACAAAGTAAAACACTTCAAGGAGCAGGTGTTTACGGGATAGGATATCGTCAAGTTTGAAAGTCTGTTTGAGGATAAATCGATAGAATGGATTACCATTGTCGGTACGGATGGTTTTCTAGAGCCCATAGAATCAAGAACCGACTTCGCCATCTCTGATGAAGATTTCAAAGCCTTTACTGATTGGTACTTGGCATTTTCGCAAAAGCGAGAGCTGCTAGGTGCTACAAATCATCTCTTATTTATCTGTCGTAAGAAGTGAAATAACGGAGACGAAAGTTATTAGGATGCGGATAAAGTAATTTGGAGTATCGAAATGGATAGAGAGCGTATAGCGGAAATTTTGCAATACTATGGTATAGGTCATTTTTCAGAATACCGAATTATTGATTCGAGTAGGAATAATAGTTATAGATTGAATATTATTATTGAGGACAAGTATATTTTGCGGATTCATGACGGTAGTGAAATAACAGAAAAAAGACTTGAGGAAATCGATAAACTGGCGGCACGTTATCGTCAAATTGACGTCCTTGCTCCTAAATTGTTGAAAAATGATTTTGGTAAATACATTCTGACAATGGAAGATCAAATTGCTTATTTATCTGAATATTTGGCTTATGAAACTTGTGAAGCGATGGATAAAGAGCTCTTTATCAGAGATGTTCATCCGGATTTATTAAAGATGACAGGAAGATTTTCTAAAAAATTCAGCGGGGTAGATTTGTCGGAAACGTTTAGCATGTGGTCGATTTTTGACCTCGCGCCGTTCGATGAAGAAGTGGATGAAAAACAAGAAAACCTGAATACATTACTTAAGTTTCTGGACGATGAGGGTTTTTCTACACTTGCTGCAGCCTTCGCTTTGGCTAACAAGGAAAACAGAACCCACCTGAAAAAAATATACAAAGATCTGCCGCGAACAGTCATTCAAGGTGACTTGAATAGCTCAAATATCTTAATTAAAGACGGGAAATTTGTGGGCCTTATTGATTTTAATATGGCGGGAACAGAAGTCAATGTAAATCATTTTTGCGCCGAAACTAACGGATTTCCCGATTTTGACGACATGGAATCTAAAAAAATGGATGAGGCTCTCTCTGATTGGCTCGACGAGCAAGAATGTAGCTTAAGCTTTATTCTGAGTGAATATACTTTAAATGAAGTTGAAAGAATTGCGCTCCCGCTATACCGCAATCTTGGATTAATATCGCAGTATCCGAATGTTATGAGCTACATTCGCCTGATGAAGCGGGATAAAAATTTGGGAGAAAGAATGCTTCGGAGTATTTTGAAGATTGTCAAAGGAAAATACGATAGCGCAAAATCAGAAATATAGATTCTATGAGGCACAGTTCATCACTCGTGTAGAAGATGATAGGTGCTCAGGTATAGATTGTTGTACCTGAAATTATTCAACACCTGATGTCAGACAAATGCTACATGCAGAAAAGCTTAATTTTAATGTGTTTTTTAATTGCAAAATAGCTGATAACAGCGTTTTATTTATGACCTCTTCTCAGGGCAGGGGAAGGATGCCATAATAATGCTAAAGCGGGAAAACACGGCAACCAAAAGGATTTCAGAGTTTCCACGAGATGTAATACAGCTGACTGCCGTTCAGAATTTGCGGCTTTTTAATCGTTTCATTACGGTTTTGGCGGCAAGAACGAGTCAGGAACTCAATTATGCCGCAATTGCCCAAGAGGTTGAGGTGGACTAGAAAACGATAAAATCGTGGATAGGCGTTTTAGAGGCAAGCGGTATGGTGTATATAATTCCGACTTTTTCGAACAATCATCTGAAGCGTGTTAGAAAAGCACTTGTTTTGTATTTTTTTGATACCGGGTTGGCGGGTATCTGGGCAGATGGAAGACTGCGGAAGTACTCCAACACGGCGCATATTCAGGTGCTATTTTGGAAAACTACTGCGTCTCCGAAATTATTAAATCTTACAGCAATCAAGGAATTATAGATTATCCGGTGTATTTTTACAGGGATAAGGATAAAAAAGAAA
>JAAYOV010000086.1 GCA_012520095.1 Tissierellia bacterium
CTTCCTGAATGAAGTTGACAAACTCTTCTGAGCGCGATTCTTCTTCACGCACTTTGCGCAGCGCCTTCGGAAGGGAGGCAAGGCTTTCTTTCCAGGCTTGATAATTGTCAAGTTCTCCTCGCTTCTCGAGCACATAGAGCGCAATTTGATAGAGCATAATCGCCTTTGAGTCCGTCACGCCTACCGGCGCATCATTGGCAAAAACGACATCAACGCTTTGACCAAGCGGCGTATCGGCTTTTCCGGCAAATGCCACCGTAAACGCACCGGTTTCTTTTGCAAAGCGCGCCGCTTCCACCGTCTCTTTTGTCGTGCCGGTGTAGCTGGAGAGAACGACAAGGCTGTTTTTCGTAAAGCCTTTCGGTTTCTCCTGTAAAAACTCATTGCTGTTTAAGGCGTAGCAGGGAATAGCACTGTATTCATGGATGAGTTTTTCAAGCGGCATCATCACCGCAAGCGAACCCCCACAGCCTACTAAATAGAGCGAATCAATGCCGCGATCCAATACGGGATCGAGCGCTTCTTCGATCAGCGAGCCCTGATCTACGCCATGTTGTAGTGCTTTTTCGTACTCTTCAAATCTGTTAAGCATGTTTCTATCCTTTCACACCACCGGATGTAATACCGCGAACCAATTGTTTTTGAAATACTAAGAATATGATGATCATGGGAAGAACCGACAGTGTGAGTCCGGCCATGAGAATGGTCCAATCGGTACTCAGACTGCCTCTGAGATTCATCAGCCCCACGGGAATCGTCTTATATTTGTCGCTCTCGATAAAAACAAGAGCAAACATAAATTCATTCCAGCAGCTCATGGCTGCAAGTAGAGCGCCCGTTGCAAGAATGGGCTTGCTCATCGGCATGATTATTTTTGCAAAAACCTGTAAAGACGTGCAGCCGTCAATATACGCCGAGTCCTCCACTTCTCTCGGGAGGGAGAGCATATAGCTGCGGATGAGGAAAGTTGTAAACGGAATTCTATAAGCTACATAAGGAATAATCAGGGCGAGATACGTGTTGTAGATCCCCAGTTTCTGGAGAAACTTAAATAGAGAAACCAGACTCACCTGAGGAGAGAGCATCAATCCGCCAATGATCAGTATCAGCAGGATGTTCTGGCCTCTGAACTCAAATCTCGCAAGTGCAAATGCGGCGCACGAACTCACAATAAGGGTGAGGATGACAGAGGAAACGGTTACAATAACACTGTTGACAAAATATCTGCCAATCCCCTGATTCCACGCATCGACATAATTTTGCCAAATCCACGTTTTCGGCAGCGCCCATGTGTCAAGAAAAAGCCCCTGATTATCCTTAAACCCGCTCAAGAGCATCCATAGCAGAGGATAAATGATGAGGATCGCATAGATGATCAAAGCGAGCATCACGAGCGCTCTTGATAGATTCCAGCGTCTTGCTTTACTCATATCATTCCTCCGCGATCTTCCTGTTGATATAAAGTTGAACGAGTGTCAATACAAATGTGATGACAAAGATAATTGAGGCAATGGCACTTGCCATGCCCATTTCGTCATTTCTAAAACCGGAACGATAGAGAAATGTCGCCAGCACCTCCGTGCTTCTACCGGGTCCTCCCGCCGTCATGACATAGACCTCGTCAAACACCTTAAAACCGCCGATAACGGTGATGATGGAGTTCATGATGATGGTCTCTTTGACTTGAGGAACCGTAATGTGGATAAAGCGCTGAAACGCTCCGGCGCCGTCCATTTCCGCCGATTCATAGAGTTCTTTGGGAATCTTCTGAATAGCGACAAGAAAGAGAAGCATGATATAGCCTATATACTGCCACTGACTGGAAGCTATGATGGCATACATCGCCGATCCGCTTTCACCCAGCCAGGCACGTGTCAGATTTTCAAGACCGATCGCCTTTAGGAAGTTGTTGAGAAGACCGATGCTTGGGTGGTAGATGAGCTGAAACAGCAGACCCACTACCGTAATACTGATGACCGAGGGCATGAAAAAAACGGTTCGGAAAAACCCCTGGAAGCGTCGAAAAAATGTCTCCTCTAAGATTGCCGCAATGACGAGGCCGAACCCGACCTGAAAGACGATAGAGATCAGAGCATAGAGAAAGTTATTTGTAAGCGCCGTGTAAAAGACCGGATCCTGCGCAATGCGCCTGTAGTACTGTAGCCCTACCCATATGCGGTCTTCTCCGAAAGCCTTCCATCTGTAAAGGCTCATGAAGAAGTTCTGCACAATCGGATAATAGATAAACAGTAAAACAAACAGGAGCGCCGGAGCAATGAAAAGCAGTGCGGTCTTTTTATTGCCGTAAAGTTTCATAATAATCTCCGGGAATATGACCCGCAGCTTTCAAGCTGCGGGTCGAAAGTCAGTCTACTCCGCCTTGATTCTCTCAGAGATTTCCTGCACCTCTTTCATAATCTGTTCGGGAGTTTTGTCATTATTAAGAAGCTCCTGAAGAGCAGGCAGGTATACGTCGGATATGCGGATGTCGATATCTGTATCAAGCCACAGTGCCATTCCTTCCGCCTTTGAAACAGCTTCCAGTCCGGCAACGAGCGACGCCGGAGAGTTCTCACTGTTTACAGCTCCCTCGACCGGGCTCGGCCAACCGAGAGTCTGAACCATTTCGCTGCTGTTTTCAAGAGTCGTGAGGAATTTCAAGAATGCCACGGCCTCGTCGGGATTGGCTGATCTTGAAGAGACCATGAAGCCGTCCGGAGCACCGGTTAGGAAGTTTTGGTTCCCGGCTCCGTCCTCAATAGCGGGCATCGGGAAGAATCCCCATTCACCTTCAAATTTCTCATCGAAGTCGCCGAATTCCTCGAGCTCCACATATACCATCGCCACTTTTTCGCCATAGAACATTTCAAGTGCCATGTTGTGCTCGGTGGAGTTGACGCCTTCTTGGAAGTAGCCCTTGTCATTGAGTTCTTTGAAATGCTCAAGTGCTTTGATATATCCGGGATCGGTATACTCACCCGTTTCCCTGATATAGTCGTCATGGCGCACATCTTCAGGGACACACTTCTGATTCAGTCCTGTAATGTAGTGGCACGCCGCCCAAGGATAGATATTTCCGAGTCCGATCGGAGCAACACCTGTGCCTTTAATGGTTTCCAGCACACTCAAGAATTCAGACCATGTTTTGGGCTCGCTCAGGTTGTTTTCTTCGAAAATCTTTTTGTTGTACACAAAGAATTTCCCGTTGATCCTGTAGGGGATGCCGTAATACTTTCCGTCTTCCATAAACGGCTCGAGTCCCGCCATCATGATCGAGTCTCTCCACTCGGGATCCGCTTCGAGATACGGTGTCAGGTCAAGCACATTTCCTTCACGGATGAAGTTCTTTGCAAACTCGCCGCTCCAAGAGAAAAAGACATCCGGCTGTTCGGTGGTTCCCATGACGACACGGATCTTATCCTTCATCGCCTCGTCTCCCGCCGAATCCATGGACACCTTCACCCCGGGATTGGCTTCTTCGAATTTTGCAATCGCCGATACAAAGTAGTCATTGTCCTTTTGATTGGGCCATTTGTGCAGGAATTTGATCGTGATATCATCACTTGATCCCTGTGTTTTCGTGTCTGTCCCCGTACAGCCTGCAAACAGACCTGTAAGCATGACAAGACACAGCAGCAGTGCAATTTTTCTTCGCATTGTCCTCTCCTTTCAGTATGACATTGCCCGACCGAAGGCTCCGAAATCGGTGCATACTTTTGCCGCAAATTCCGACGCCTTCTTCATAGATGTTTGGGGATCCAACTTCTGTACGTAGAGAGCAAGCAAAAGCGCGGCAATAAATCCGTCTCCTGCACCCAATGTATCTACGACATCCGTCGGTGTAATCCCCTGTTGATATCTACTACCTTTATACTCAAGGATCGCCCCCTGCGACCCTCTTGTAATCAGACAAAGTTCCACTTGCGCCTTACGGCATTCATCAAACAGTTCTTCCATCTCGCCATCGGAAAGCTCGCTTCCTGAAAAGAAAGCGGCATCCAATTGGGGGAGAACTCTTTTTCTATACTCTTGATCCGAGTCGTTTGAAAAGTCAAAACTCAAACACTTCGAAACGGCGGAAAGCTCTTCCAGCTGATTTTCCAAACATGAGTAAATACTGGAATGAACGAGGTCAAAGCCCGAAATAAAAGCAAAGTCTTCTTCTGTAAGAACCAATTCGTCGCTGACGCCTCCATCACTACCTACAAACGTCCTGTCTCCTTCGACAAGCGCGACGTGGCAGATATTGGTCTTGCCCTCAAGTACTTTTACGCGTGAGACATCGACCCCTTCAGCAAAAAGAGATTCTTTCAGCCACCGGCCGGCGGCATCTTTGCCTACACTTCCGATATAGGCCGTCTGCATTCCGATTCTGCTTGCATAAACCGCGACATTGACGGCGTTTCCCCCCGGATACATCAAACTTTGATCTACATAATGATCCAGTACATTATCTCCTACTCCGATGAGCTTCATCAGTATGGCCTCAATCCACCGTAATATCTCCTGTCATCGGGGTTATGTCCCTTGTAAATAGACAAATAATAGTAGAAATACTCCAGAGGGACAAAAATCAGGAAGGGATCGAGCGCAGGATGGAATTTGTCGGAAAACTTCTTGCTGTCAAATACGATGACATTGTCGGTGAGCCCTTCGACAAAGCGAAGCGCTCTCTCTGCACTCGGCCTCGTCTTGTCGCGCCCCAGGAAAAAGACATAATTGGTATTTTCTTCTACGACTTCCAAGGGACCGTGGCGAAACTCGGAGGCATTGAGATTGCAACCATGTGTCCACGTAAACTCGAGCATCGTTATGATGCCCTCTTTATATCCGATAGGAAGGAGATTACCGGAACTCACTGTATAGATGAGATCCCATTTCGAGGCTCTTTCTCCCCATTTCTCCATTTCGTCTTCTACTTCTGCCAGGAGACGCTCAAGTTCTCCGGGAAGCTCATAGAGTTCTTCTTTAATTTGTTTTAATTCAGGAGTTTCTTGTAAAAAATGAAGAACGAGATGATAACCGATCAAAGTATGTACGATCCAGATGCACTCGGCGTGATACGCCGCTACATACTCTCCTGCTTTAGCAAGAGAAGACTCTTCCGTCTTCGTCACCGCCACCGTAACGGCGCCACGCTGACGAGCAAGCTCCACCGCCTGAACAACCTCTTGCGTCTCTCCCGAGTCGCTGACTCCGACCACCAATGTATGGCGATCGATGACATAGGGAGGATTGAGAACAAAGTCCATGGCGCTAAAAGTTTTGACACAAAAATGTCCATAGGTATCGGCAAGCATTGCCGCCGTCTCACAGGCACATAGCGGAGAACCGCATGCCACGAAATAAATCCTCTCAATCGTCGATTTGTCCACCGTTTGCAGGATATCATCGACGAGTGGAAAGACCTTTTCAAGAATGTGTCTTGTCTCAGGAACCATTTCTTCCGTAACTAAAAAATCGACCTCAGACTTATCAATTATGAGCATTTTTCCCTACTTTCCCCTTTTTAGTGTTTTAACATACCAGTTCAGGTTACATTATGGCTTTATATAAAACATTCGGCTTCTTCGAATGATTTATGAGGAGGAACTGTTACATAATTTGTTTATATTGCTCGCAAAGACTTTGTTGAATCTGTCGATTTTGCCTACCAGTATTGATTCTAATATACTCTTCTACTCATAAAGTGTCAACCCGTTGTGACAATATCGCAATTTATTGTGAATGTCTGTTTCAACTTCTCAACATCTTTGTTTCATACCGGTCGGTTTTTCAAGATCGGACAGACAATCCGTGATATAAAGAAAGAAAAAATTCCCTGATCGGGAATTCTTATCCTATACTCGCTCCGTCGGTTATGATTCTTCTTCGAAATATCTCAGCGCCCTTTCAAGAAACGCGCCTATCCGCTGCCTGATCACAAAGTCAATCCTCTCGTCGGCATAAGCCTGCAAGTCCACATATGCTCGCTTCATGGGATACATAAACGGAAGCTGCGCGGCAGGATACACTTCGAGACTTGTCCCCAAAATCAAAACCATATCGGCCTTTGACAACTCCTCGTCGGCTCTATAAAAGGCCTCCGAGGGAAGAGATTCACCAAATAGAGTGACACCCGGACGCAACAATCCCCCGCATTGACATCTTCCTCCATCTAAAAAAACATCTTCATGATGTTCTCTTGCGCACTCAAGACAGAAGATGCGGCGAATGTTGCCATGAAGTTCGATTACATTTGCGCTTCCCGCCTCCCTGTGAAGACCGGAGACATTTTGCGTGATGATTGCCTTTAACAAGCCTCGTCGCTCCCAGTCTGCCAAAATCTCATGACCTCTGTGAGGGCGGGCTCCCTTCAAGCATTGAATTCGATAGGAGTAGAATTCATGAAACAAACTGTAATTGTCATAGAGAGCCCGGGTGCTTGCCAGCGTCCTCGGATCATGATTCTTCCACAGGCCTTCAGGGCCTCTAAAATCTGGAAGATGACTCTCTGTGTCCATTCCGGCTCCACTAAAAGCGACAAGATATGAAGAAGATCTGACGGCATCCAAACACTTTTTCATTTGCACCTTCCCCTTATTTCCCACATAGTCCGTTCTGTCATTTTATTTGAGCAGACCTCCCGCCATAACAATGGCTTTTTTTGCGAGCGTCTGCGTCGGATCGATAAAGATTCCCCTCAGCTCGCTCTGATGAGCCTGAAAATAGACCGGAAGCTCTGAGCACGCAAGAAAAAACACATCGGCTCCCTCGCGCTGTTTCCTGAGGATCAATTCTTTCATCTCATTAACTCCGGCATCGACATTTCCGGCCTTCACTCCATAGATGACGCTCATCAACAATTCTTGATCCGCCTCGTCAAGTCCTATGACTTCTATCCCGTTTTCTCGACAACTCTTCTCGTACAGACCTGTCGCCTGTGTGGCGGTAGTGGAGAGAACGGTCACACGGCGAGCACCCTGCCGAATTGCCTCTTCTATCGCCGGATCGATCATACTGACAAAAGGAACGCAGACATGCCTTTGCAATTCTTCAAGATAATAATGGGCTGTATTGCATGCGATGAGCAGCAATTCAGCGCCGGCTTCTTCCAATCGCTTCGCACTGCGAATCATTTCCGCAAGAGGATCTTGTCCGCCGTAAAGAATAGCGGCTGTCCTATCCGGAATCTGTGAATTGCAGTCGGTAATGACATGAAGATGATCCTGATCTGTTTTGGCCTCTGTCTCTTCAACGATCTTTCGCTGCAGATCAATAGAGGCAAGTGGACCCATTCCTCCTAAAATTCCAATTACTTTACGCATCCAGCATCTCCCTGAGGCTACAAACCTTTTTCCCTGATCGCTCATACATCGACTCTGCATGATAGAGCGAGCTGTAAATAGCTTCCTCTACCGCCTCGACGGTCGCCTCAAATACCTTGTCTATTTTACTTTCATGTAAGACAGAGAATGATTCCATGGCCTCTTCTGAGCTTTGAGGAACTCTTCCGGCGGTGCTGAAGGCGATGGCAATGTCTCCGCTTCCGCTTCCGAGAATCGATCCCGTCCTCCCAAGCGCCGCTGAGGATCTGCGAGCAATGCGCGTCAGCTGCCTTGAGGAGAGAGGAATATCCGTTGCGATGACGATGATGATTGATCCCTTGTCTTCTTCATTAGATGGGACCGGAACCCGTTTTCCTTCGATTCGCAGCTTTCCCTTTCCTCCATAATTTGAAAGAACCAACGCACCCAGAGTATAGTCTTTATCTTGGAATCGAACGATGCGCGACGATGATCCGATTCCGCCTTTGAATCCGAAGCATATCATCCCGCGCCCTGCGCCTACAGCTCCTTCTTCAAAGTCGTCTGATGCCTTCTCCAGCGCTTCTATGACATGCTCTTCTTTTATGTGGAGCCCTCGGATATCATTAATTCTGCCGTCATTGCATTCTCCGACGACACAGTTGACAGTGGACTCGCTCCGTCCGATTTTCTCGTTTTTGTCAAGCATATACTTGGTTAAAGCGGTAAGAGCCGTTCCCACACTGAGTGTATTGGTCAACACAATCGGGCTTTCAAGTGTTCCCATTTCTTGCACCTGAACGAGTCCGACGCTCTTTCCAAAGCCGTTGATCACGCTGACGCCCGCAACCAGCTTCTGATCAAAAAGATCACCCGAAGCGGGAATAATCGCCGTGACACCTGTATGCGCCCCTGCACCGTCGACGGTGACATGAGCAACCTTCAAACCCGTTACATCGCAGATATTGTTTTTCTTTCCTCTTGGCAATGTACCTATCTTTCGTTCAAGCCCCATACCTGCCTCCTTGCTGATAAGAGACGAAATCGATTCAGCATCTGTCTCCTTTTACTCTTTGCAAAGGAGAACGATGAAATCCGTGAATTTTTTAATCTATATGATCCTCATGTTTTTCTTTTCCAAACACCTCTCTGGCAATTTCCACCCCTTCACGGGCATCCTTTGCATAATAATGAGCTCCGATCATATCGGCGTATTCTTGCGTGAGAACAGCTCCCCCCACCATCACTCGAATATGAGGGATTTCTTTTTGGAGAGCCCGTATCGTCTCTTCCATAGATAAAACTGTCGTCGTCATCAGGGCGCTGAGTCCAACCAAATTGACTTCTTCTTCTCTTGCTCGTTGCACGACCGTCTCAACAGGTACATCTTTGCCGAGATCAATGATCTCATAGCCATAGTTTTCCAATATCAATTTGACGATGTTTTTTCCCAGATCATGAATGTCGCCTTGAACGGTGGCAAGAAGAATCTTTCCGGCGCTTTGTTTCTGCAGACCCTCTCTTAAGAGAGTCTTCTTGATCACCTCAAAAGCTTCCTTCGATGTTTCGGCGCTTCGGATAAGTTGTGGGAGAAACACGTCTCCTCTTTCATATTTTTCCCCCACAAGATCGAGCGCAGGAATAATCGATTCATTGACGACTTCAAGAGGAGATCTCGTCTTCAGGAGCTCCTGCGTCTTTTTTGCCGCTGCTTCCTTTAAGCCCTTGACAATGATTTCTCTCAGATCGATATCCTCTTGTTGAGCCATCGTTTTCCTGACAGGCACATGAATGGAGCCTCTGCGCTTATTGATATACACTTCGCCGCCTCTGTCCTCATTCGAGAGCACTCGGAACGAATCGAGGACATCTCGAACGCTCTTTCGCGTCGAATCAACAATCGGCGCGTCGAGCCCCGATGCCAGTGCCATGGCAAGATATGTGCTGTTTAACAAATGGCGTTCAGGTAACCCATAGGATACATTGCTGATACCAAGGATGACATGAACACGGTATTTTGCCTTGATGAGGGCAATGGCTCGAAGGGTCTCCATGACATTTTCCTGTTCCGCAGAGGCCGTCAAGACGAGCGGGTCGACAAGAATATCCTCCTCAGGTATCCCATATTTCTTTGCCTCTTCGATGATCTTTGTAGCAATTTCTACCCTCTTTTGTGCCGTCCTCGGCACACCTTCTTCATCGACGGTAAGCGCCACAACCATCGATCCGTATTTTTTAACCAGAGGCAGTACCGCATCGAGGCTGCTTTGCTTGCCGTTGACAGAGTTGGCGATGGGCTTTCCGTTATATAGTCTCAGAGCCGACTCCATGGCTTCAATATTGGAAGAGTCGATCATCAGAGGAATCGAAAGAACAGACTGAATCTCTGTCACCATTTTCGCAAGGACTTCTTTTTCATTTAAATCCGGAAGGCCGGCATTGACATTTAAAACATGGGAGCCCGTGTCTTTCTGAGAAATCGCCTCCCGCACGATATAGTCCATTTCTCCGCTTGAAAGCGCATCTTGCAGACGCTTCTTCCCCGTGGGATTGAGACGTTCTCCTATGACTCTCACTCCTTCTCCGAAGACGACGGTCTCCGTCGAAGAAGAGCAGGCGGAAATTCTTTGACCTTTTGCTGCCTTTATCGGTCTTTTCCCCGATAGCAACTGTCGAATACACCGAATATACTCCGGCGTCGTGCCGCAGCAGCCTCCGATGACGCTGACTCCTCGCTGCGCCATCTTGAACACTTCCCGAGCATATTCTTCAGCGGTGATATCATATGCCGCACCGACATTTCCTGAACGGGGGAGACCGGCATTTGCCGACACCATCACAGGTATGGATGAGTATTTCAATATTTCACTTACGATGGGCTGTAGCTGAGAGGGACCCAAGGAGCAGTTGACGCCCAGAGCATCCACTCCCAGGCTCTGCAATACATTGACCATCGTGAGCACATCGGTTCCTGTAAATGTTCTGCCGTCTTCTTGGAACGTCATGGTGCAAAAGACGGGCAGATCCGATTTTTCTTTTGCAGCAATGATCGCGGCTTTTGCCTCGTAAAGATCACTGATCGTCTCGATGAGGATGAGGTCCGCTCCGGCTTTCACTCCCGCTTCTATCTGTTCTTTAAAGATATCGATAGCTTCTTCAAAGGGCAGTGTTCCCAACGGAGAAAGAAGAGTGCCGATCGGTCCCAGTCCAAGCGCTACATATCTTCCTTTTTCTCCCGAAACGGCTTCTCTTGCCAACCTCACTCCCGCGCCTACGACCTCCTCAACGCCATAGCCGCTGTCTTTTAGCTTCAATCGATGAGCTCCAAATGTATTGCTCGTAAGAATCTGCGCTCCGGCCACTACGTACTGCCTGTGAATATCAAAGATCACATCAGGGGAGTGAAGATTCATAAGCTCAGGAAGATTGCCCGCTTTCAAACCCCTCTGTTGGAGCATCGTCCCCATCGCTCCATCAAAGAACAAAAATTCCTCTGTCAGTTTATTGAGCACAGTCGATTTCTCCTTCTCTAGAAAATGGGCAGCTGCCAAACATTCGGCATGCGGTGCAGCCACTCTTGATTTCTTTTTTTTCTTCACCCAATCCCATAATTCCCGTCACGGATTTTCTCGGCAGAAGAATAAATGAATCCGACACATATAAGCCTATTCTGCGAAATGCATTTAAGTATGAAAGAATGGAAGGTTGAACAGAAAGCGGCAGATCGCCATATCCGGGGCTGAATCTCGAAGTGAGGTAAAAGCCTTTCTCTTCGGCTTCTGCTCGGATTTGCTCGTGTAGCTCATCACAGCACGCCTCAACGAAAGCTGTCGCACAGGCGTCGAGAATGAACCCTCGCAAAAGATCCGTTTTACCGTGATAATCGATGCGCCTATGAATTTCGACACCCAAGCTCACTGCAAAGAAGATAAGCGTTCGGGCTCCTCGCACGTGCTTTCGAATGCTGTTTCCCGGAAGACGGATCGAGCTCTCTGTAAAAGTAATATCCGGCTGAAGAGAATCGATCTCCCCCGTTCGATACACATATTTGAACCGAGAATACTCTCGAACTTCCTCAAGGCATTCATCGATCATCCGATCGATCTTTCTATCGACTCCCACGCGGAAGCGCATGTATCTGTATATTTCTTCTTTCTTCAGGGGAAATCTTTCGTCGATGGGCTCGTCTGCACTGAAAAACAACGACAGCTGTACATCACTTTTTTTCATCATCTTCTATCTCGATCTTTTACACATAGTCTACCACGTTGACGATCGCTTATAACTGCAAAAAAGACTTGCGCTCAAGCACCGGTTTGCATCGATCGCCGCATCAACTTGAAACATATGTACAGCCAGTGTAACGCAGGACATGCGGATTTGCAACGAAAACAATCCCCCTCTTTCATCGCTGAAAGAAGGGGACAGGGCTGTTGCAAAAGGCATTATCTGTATCGTCGTCTCATCTAATTTTTGCCGTTGTCAATGTATGCAATCTTAAATCCTGTGAAGCTGTAGATAATAGAAATAATGGGAGCAACCCAGTTCAGAATCGCATACGGCGCATAGGCAAAGGGGTTGACCATCAACACACTCATGATGAAAGCTCCGCAAGTATTCCACGGGAAGAGCGGAGAGGTTAGCGTGCCGGCATCTTCAAGGGTCCTTGAGAGGACTTTGGGATGGAGCCCCATTTTTTCATATTCCTCTCCAAACATCTTACCCGGGAAGATAATGGCAAGGTACTGATCCGCCATGGCGAAGTTGATGAAAAAACTTGTAAATATCGTTGTGGTGACGAGTTTTCCAACCGAATTGATGCGCTTCATCATACGGGAGACGACTTCTTTGATGGCACCTGATCCGTCAAGAATCCCACCCAATGCCATGGCGCAGAAAATCAGTGAAATCGTCCACATGACATAGTCAAGTCCTCCGCCGCTGACCAGACTGTCGATGAGCTCATTTCCTGTTTCCATGCTGATCCCGTAGTGCATGGCGTCCATCACCTCAGGAAGAGTCGCTCCTTGGAAGATCACCGCAAAAACACTGCCAATCAGCGTCCCCATCATCAATGCGGGAAGCGCCGGAATTTTCAGCGCTATCATGGCGATGACGAAAGCGGGAGCAAGAAGCAAAATCGGATTGATGTTGACTGCGGAAGAAAGTTCTCCCAGCATGACCTGAATTTCATCGACGTTGACATTATGGGCGTGAGGAAGACCAATGAAGAAGTAAGCAACGACAGCAATGATCAGCGCCGGTATCGTCGTCCAAAGCATGTATTTAATATGTTCAAATAAATCTGCTTTCGCAACCGCGGAAGCCAAAAGAGTCGTATCCGACATCGGGGACATTTTGTCGCCGAAATAGGACCCCGAGACGACGGCACCTGCGATCATCGGTGCGGGGATCCCAAAGCTAAGGCCGATCCCCATCAGAGCAATTCCCACAGTGCCTGCCGTTCCCCAAGAGTCGCCTGTGGAAAGAGATGTGATGGAACACAGGAGACAGGCTGTCGGGAGAAAGAGTTTGGGAGAAATAATAAGGGACCCGTAGTAAATCATAGTGGGCACGACACCGGAGTGGAGCCATGTCCCAAGCATGATTCCGATGACTAAAAGTACAAGAAGCGACTGAGCGACTGTATTGATATTGTCCAAGATGGCCTCTTCAAGCCTCTGCCAGGAAATACCGCTAAACATCGCCAACGCCGCTCCATACACCGTTGTCAGCACGATTGGGATCTGGGGATCCATTTGCCATCTTACAACCGCAAAGTAAATCGCCACCAACAAAAACAGCAAAATAGACATCGACTTCACAAACGACAGGTGAATATCCTTCTCCTTCGAACTCATACTTTCCTCCTTGAAAACTATGATAGTAATGATTGACATTATGGATATCATACCATGTATTATTATTTATTTCACATAATTCGGTTATTTATTATTTAATAATCCCTTTCTTCACTTTTGACGCAAGAACTCGACTCATGGTGAACGGTTCATGAATTTGCTCTTTCAGGGTACAATGTAATAACGAGAACAATAAGAGGGGGGAAGGATGCTCGAAATCAGAAGACAAAACCCGAAAGATCTAGATGCTATTGTCTCTTTGATGAAAAATGCATTTCCGGCAAACGCGGATCTGAGCCCGGAGGGAATGAAGCGGGAAAAAGAGCGGCTTCTAATGTTGATGAATGACGAACCTGAAATTGAATTCTACGGTCTTTATGTAGGAGAGACCCTCATTGCCGCTGCGCGCTATTACCGTCTCCACATCAATCTGTTCGGAAAAGTTGTGCCTGCAGCCGGCTTGGGAGCACTGGGAGTCGATCTCGCTCATAAAAAAAATAAGTTAGCCTTCAAAATGATGAGCCATTTTGAATCGTGGGCACAGCTTAACGACCTTGAGGTGGGACTCCTTCTCCCTTTTCGACCTGATTTCTATAAAAGGCTTGGCTACGGATTTGGAACCATTTGGAATGAATACCGGATTGCTCTCAAATACATCCCCGCCTATGAAGGCAAAAAAGACATCCGCCTGATTCCGCCCTCCGCAATCCAATCAATGCTGGATTATCATCAGTCCCGCCTCGAACACACCCATGGGATGATCCAAAAACTCAGAAGAGAAAGACGCCGCATCATGACAGACAAACATTGGAGATATGTGGCAAGCTATGACGAACAAGGAGCGATGGAAGGCTATTTTCGATTCTACTTCCAAGCTAGTGAAGACGCTTCCCCGTCTACTTACCATATCGTCGTCGATGAAGGGCATGTCGAGAGCCCTCTTGTCCTGCGAAAGCTCCTAGACTTCATCAAAAAACAGGAAGATCAAGTGAATCTGGCCGTCTTTCAGACCTGTTGGGAAAACTTTCATCTCCTCTTTGAAAATCCGCTCGATCGGAGCGGTCGCACCATCCCATTTGGAAATCGTCAACTCAATACGCAATATATCGGCATGATGTACAAAATCTTCTCATTTAAAGAAGCTTTCGAGCAAATGAGCTGGCGAAGATATCCGGATGCCGAGTTGACTGTCCACTTTGAAGTCATCGATGATTATTCAGAAAGAACGCAAGAGGCGTTCCATGTCGAATTCTACAAAAACAGAGCTTCCCTCACAACGAAGGAGGCAAGCGCACACATTAAGATTCTGCATTCGGATTTTTCAAGTCTCTTTATGGGCACGGTTTCATTTCGAGACCTGATTCAGTACGCTTGCGCCTCGATCGATGACGCCTCTCATATCGAAACCGTAGATCGCATTTTCAGCATACCGCACAAACCTGCGTCCAATTCCAACTTCTAAAGAAAAAAGGAGAAACCATGAGTAAAATTTATACGAAAGGCGGCGATAAAGGCACCACTTCATTATTTGACAGGGTACGCGTCTCTAAAGACGATATCCGTGTTGAAAGCTATGGGACCGTCGATGAGCTGGGAGCCGCTTTGGGGGTCGCAAAAAATTATACTGACGAAGGCATGAGAAAAGAGATTGAAGACATTCAGCATAAACTCTTTACCGTCGCCGCCAGCCTTGCTACGAAAGATCAAAGCAAAGTTCCTGTCAAAATCACCGAAGAAGATATTTCCCGACTTGAGCAGCTTATCGACAAATATATGGACGCCGTTGTGCCCCGCAGCGACTTCATCCTCAACGGTTCTACAAAAGCAGCGGGGTTTCTCCACCTTGCCCGAACCATCAGCAGAAGAGCCGAGAGAAGAGCCATCTCTCTTTCAGCCCAAGATGAGGTCTGCCCTCTTGTCATCAAATATCTCAATCGCCTCTCCGACGCCATCTATGCCATGGCGCGCTATACAGAAGAAGGCGAAGCCTCCGTCTCATACTGATCGTATTCTACAAAAAGAGACACTCCTTCGACTTTCATCGAGGAGTGTTTTATTTTTCAGTTTTATTTACCTGAAGAATAGGGCCGGGATCGTCAATCGGCAAAGTTTCCAAAATATCCTTGAATGTAGACGAAAGGGGTCCCTTTATCGCCCGATCCGCTCGTCAGGTCGCACAGACTTCCCAACAGATCGTAGTAGCGCCTCGGTGTCGTTCCAAGTCGGAGATCTTCATCTATGAGTTCTTTGTCCTTGTCTCTGATCATCTGCGTGAGCGCTTCGGAAAGCTCTTCCCCTTCCAGATCGCCGAAACGATTGTCCGCCAAATACTTCAGCTTAATTTCATTCGGTCCGCCTTCCAGGCCCGAAGTATATCCCGGAGCGACGACGGGGTCCGCCAGTTCCCATATTTTTCCCAACGGATCCTTAAAGGCTCCGTCTCCATAGACCATTACCTCGATCGTCTTTCCGGTCATTTCTTTCAATTTTTTCTGAATCGTCTCCACCAGCTCCTGAGAGCCCCTGGGAAAGAGCTTCATCTCTTCATCCGATGAAAGATTGGATCCCAATAAACCATATTCGGGATTGTATCCGTGTTCCTCGGACGGGGTCGTCATGAGGTCTTCAAGACCTAAGACTGTGTTTGCTTCCGCCTTTATAAGCGCTCTTTTTGTGCGTTTCCTATCATGGACATCACAATAGAGAATATTCTTTGTATACTCAAGAATCGTCTCCGGCCGATTGGAAAAGACGATAGTGCACTCCGCTCCCTCCGACTCCACCACTTCTCTGTAGTGCCGGACATAATCAACGTCAGAAAATATATGTCTACTGATCCCGAAATGCCTGCGAAATTCATCTTCCGAGAGAACATCCGTCCATGGATTGACGCCTGCCTCATCGAGCTGGTCTTCGCTGATCAGATGATTTCCCACCTCGTCAGCCGGATAACTCAGCTGAATAATGACCTCTTTATTCGCTCTTGCTATGGCTTTGAGGGTTGAGGAAAAACGATTGCGGCTCATGATCGGAAAGAGAACACCGATCCCCTTTTCGGGAAACGCCCTGCGAATATCCTCAGCCACATCATCGAGCGAAACATAGTTTCCCTGTGTGCGGGCGACAACACTCTCCGTAATGGCTACAATGTCCTTGTCTCTCGGACTCACATTCTGCTTTCTATAGAACTCTGTAACGATTCGAGGAACCCATTCGATCAGACAGTCTCCTTCTTTAAAAATCGGAGTACGAAGACCGTATACAACTGTTCCTACTGCACTGTCCATCTGTCCCTGCCTTCCTTTCTCAACCAAGAAGATATTGCCTGAGCTGCGAAGTTGATGACGCTAAAAAATCCGATCCGCTCGCTCGAAGCTCCTCCTCGCTTCCATAGCCGAAGAGAACGCCGATAGAAGTCATGCCATGCGCTCGGGCTCCGATGATATCGTGTTTTCTGTCGCCGATCATGACAGCCTCTTGCGCGCAATATCCCAGCACATTCAACACATGAGATATGATTTCATCTTTTCGCACTCGCGTGCCATCGAGCTCGCTTCCTACGATGAGGTGAAAATACCTGTCCAATTGAAAATACTTCAGAATCTTTACCGAATAGATTGTCGGTTTTGATGTGGCAACCGCAAGAATTTTTCCGTTCTTCTTTAAATCGTGCAGCAACTGCGGTATTGTCTCTATGACTTCATTTTCATAGAGGCCTTTTTCTGAAAAATATTCCCTGTAATACTGAACGGCTCTATCCGACTCTTCTCGGCTCATTGCGTAAAACTGCTCAAAAGAGTCCCAAAGAGGAGGACCTATGACCTTGAGCAGATTGTCACGGTCCTCTGATATACCCATTTTCTTAAGTGCATATTGAAAAGAACGGGTAATGCCTTCCTTTGGATCTGTCAAAGTGCCGTCCAAATCAAAGAGAATCAGTTTTTTATTTCTTATTTCCAATTCGGCGCCGCCGTAATGATCAGATTTTGCCGGTGTCTTCGATGACATGAGCATCATTCATTTCCATTCTGTTTATATCATGATTATAACCCGAGAAGAACCCGAAGGATATAGAGACAGTCCAATCTATTTTGCTATCTTTGAGTTCATTCGACGAGCAAGATGCTTCCGGCCGGCAAGTAGTCGATCTTGCTTCCCATCGTCTCCTTGAGGCGTTCAAAAGGCCATTTCCCGGTACAGTGGCCTGTATAAAACTGTATTCCGGTTGTAAGCAGGCGGCGTCCTATTTTATCAAGATATTCTCTTCCGCCTTCATCTTGCGGTGTCTTATACAGATGAAATCCGCCGATGCAGACATCGGGCATCTTTCCTTTTATCTCTTTAAAGCGTTCAAGAATATTCATAATTCCGTTATGAGAGCAACCTGTCAGAAGAAGGCTTCTTCCGTTTTCTTCGATGAGCAGATTCTGCTCATGGGAAAACTTATCGGGAACCATCTCCCCTTCACACTCCATGAATAGACCCTGATTGGACATCGGTTTTGGGTATTTTTGTACCACATCTGAAAAAACATAAATCCCGTCGCTGATGGCAAGTGATTCGGACGTCCACACAATCCGACTGTGTGAAAGAAGCTTTTTATCCAAGCCAATATATGTATCTGCCTCATCCGTTCGGGAATAGTAGCTTCCTCGGGCAAGTCGGTGAAGAAAGACCTTCACCTTCGGATTTTCCCGCAGAAGCACCTCCACGCCGCCGGCGTGATCGTCATGAGCGTGAGAGATGATCAGATAATCGACATCGGAAATGTCTACATCCATTTTCCTCGCATTTTTAGCAAAGACATCGCTTGCGCCCGTGTCAAAAAGGATCTTTTTTTCCTCGGTCTCGATGTAAATGCTGAGCCCGTGTTCATGGAAAAATTCATCCGTCAATGAAGTGTTTTCAGAAAGAACTTTAATCAGCATGACGTCCTCCCGCTATCGTTAAACCCTATTTCGAGCAATTTCTTCCTCTCCTGTGTCGCATGCAACCTCTTGTACATCCCTTCTCTCTATCTTCATCGCAAAGAGTATACTTTCCTCCCTGAATATGGAGATCCTTTCCGTTAACCAACACATCAGACAGTTTTTTTCTCGCCTCCATATAGATTCCCTGCACGGTTGTGCGGGCTATGTCCATCTGTTGGGCGCATTCTTCTTGTGTAAGCCCCTCAAAATCAATCAGGCGAATCGTCTCATATTCGTCAACCTTCATCACGACGACATCAGCGGGCTCATCTTTCCTTTTTAAGGAGCCGAAGCGATTGTTGCCGGGCATACGACAGACTCTTCTTCTTTTTACAGGTCTTGCCAACACTTACCTCCCATTCTTCACATATTTTATCCGAAGAGCTCATCCATTTTAATGTGGAATGAGCCAAAAACACTTTCATCCGATTATTGTCATATGTCAATATACTACACTTTCCGCTGTGCGACAAAGGAATAAACGGCAGACGCTCCAATCGACAGGGAGGAGTAGAAAAACATCCTTGAATATCCGACACAGCCCGCCAGCATTCCGAGCAGAACGGATCCGACGCCGATGCCACTGTCGAACCCTATGAAAAAGGTGGAGTTTGCAAGGCCAATGTTCTCTTTTGGAGCACGGATCACAGAGAGAGATTGAAAGCCCGCCTGAGCGCTTCCAAAGCCCAATCCATAGAAAACAGAGGCGCATAAGAACAAGTTAAGTGACTCAGCGGCGGAAAAAACAACAGTAGCAATGAATAGGAATAATAATCCCGGCGCCACCACCTTTTTTACCCCGCAGCGATCGGCAATTTTTCCGGCAATCGGCCTGGAAACAACCATAGAAAGCGCCACTACAGCAAAGAGAAGGCCGGTCTGTTCCACCCCCTGTTCGAGAGCGTGAAGCGCTAAAAAGCTATTGAGCGCTCCGTAGGTGACGGTGATAAAAAACATGGAGACCGCCGGATGCACAGAAGTCTTCTCAAAGAGAGCTCTTCGGCTGCCCGCTTTTTCTTTTGAGACTTCTTTATATTTCAAGAAGATAGATAGAACCGCCACCACTCCTACGAGCCCGGCCGCCAGGAAAGAGACACTTCGAAAACCCGATGAGGCGATCATATACAGTCCAATAGCAGGAGCCACCGCCATACTGATGTTTCCCGCCAACGTAAAGTATCCCATGCCTTCGCCAAATCGCTCTCTCGGGATACAATCGCTTGCAACGGTGTTGATGGCGGTATTACAGGTTCCCCATCCAAACCCCTGAATAAATCTTAAAAGCAGGATGAGAGGAATCGTCGGCAGAGCGCCGAAGGAAAGCGTGCACGCAAAGAACACCAATAGACCGCTCAAAAAAACACCCCTTCTTCCGAAACGATCCAAACTCGATCCTGCAACGGGCCTTATGAATAGAGCGGCAAGTGTGAACACGCCATTGACCCACCCCACAATGTGATCTGCGGCTCCGAGGCTTTTTACGTGAAGAGGCAGGGTCAGCGTGATCAACTGAAACCCGAAAAAAAGAATCATATTTGAAAAAATGATCAATACGAATTGTTTTGACCAAAGATGATCGGCGAGATCCATCTGTGTTCTTTTCAGCATGACAATCTCCTTTTCATTCCACTTTCATTATACATCTTTATGGGAGTGCGATCATAAAACCGTCCCCACTTTCCTCCAAACTCAATCCTCCAAGCAAAAAAGACCGTTCTGCCTTCCGGTCTTTTATACTCTCTACCATACCTCTAATCCGGGGTATTGCCGCCCCGCAACCGGCACAGAACTTGACGAGATTGGGCGGATCGAACTCCCCTCCGCAGTTACTGCAAAACTTCGGGCCGGAAGGCGGCTGTGTCTGAGGCATTTATGACGGCTCTTCTCATTTTAGGAGGAAAACGCAAAGCTCACTGAGCTCCCGCTCAAGAGTTCTGTAAAGAGGGTCATGGCGGAATTTCGGTTTCTCATAATTATATCGAAATCGAATGTGCTCGAACCAGGGAGAGCGGATGCCGATTTCAACCCAAAAAGTGTACTCATATTCATACCGAGGAGGATTATAACTTTCCGTCTTCGAGTCTTTCCCCTCTCGCATGATTTCATCTTTGTCTTCTTCTACATCCACATTTACATATGTAATCTGCGTAAGTTCTATGATGTCGGGATTCCCCTTCTTCCAGTCCTGCTGATAGGTGACGATGAATTTTCCACTTCTCTCATCGACTAAAACTCGATTTCTTTTGCCAAAGATCCTCGTGGGAACAAATTGAGACAGTGCCTGTTCATTTTCCTCTCGATATTGGAGTTGTCGTTGGATGTCCTCAACAGCGGACTGCTTTCCGACACGAAAAAAAGGAGAGAGCTTCTTGACACAATTTCTACACAGGTTTCCGTCTTCAAGTTTGCGATTTCCCAGGACGCTGATCTTTTCCCCACAGATGTCACAGTTCTTTTTATCAAACATTCCCTTGAACATGTGAACCCCTTATTTTTAAATATTCATAACTATTCAACGACGAGAATCCTGCCTTCAACTTTGGAGTCGACTCCCGAAGCAGAAGATAGTGTTTCTTCCAAAATGTCCAGCCCCGAACCCGAGATCATCCGAGCAGGCTGATTGTCTTCGACTTCCTGCAGAGGCAATCCTAAGAAGTCTTCAAAATTCGAATAGTGATAGCCTTGTAAAGCAATCGAAAAGGGCTGATCATCTTTTATGGGTTTTTTCCGGAAGGTAAATTCTTCAAAAATGCGCTTTGAGCGGGAATACACCATTTCCATCCCCTTTGAGACCTGATAGAACTCCGTTTCTCCGGTAAAAGCTTCATCCCTGAGCATAAACAAAAGCATTCTTCGGAGTTGATCTCCCGTCACTCTCAACAGATAGATGTCGTCATCAAAAGGAAAGATTTCCATTAAATCAGAGTAACAGACGATCGGGCCGAGCTCTTCTTTGCGGATGCTTCCTGAGCCGAGAAGCATGATATCGACACCCAGCGATTGGCTTAAAATGTCGGCGAACAGATTTCCAAGCTCCGTCTCCTGATTTCTCTGAGGATGTGTGAGCATGCGATGGAAACTCGTAACATGCCTGACATACTTTGAATCCGTAACTTCTTTATATTGAGTGATCAATTCCTCTAGTTTGGGGTTTCTCGGGCAATGCGACATGTCAATGGGGATAAGTTCCCACTTATAAGAATCGATGCAATTGTTGTCCGTATCCACCACGATGTCAAAGCGTCCGATCTGATCACTTCCGGTTCCGGCATGGGCAATTACAATTCCGTTTTCAACCCAAGGCTGATCCATCACTGTATGGCTGTGTCCTCCCAGAATGAGATCGACTCCGTATTCCTGATGGAGAAAGCCGGCAAGCTTTTTATCTTCTTCAAATCCGATATGGGTTAAAAGAACGGTGAAGTCGATATCTACCGAACGATAGGCATTGCAAATTTTCTCCACCTCTCGGGCAGCTTCCGCTGTATCGATAAATGAACCGATCAAATCCTCGCGCTTCGCCTGTGCCATCACTTCCTCTGTAATAATGCCTATGAAGAGGATTCTCATTCCATCGATCTCAATAATTTTATAGGGAGTAAATAGCCTCGCCTTCGTGGTTTTGATGTAGACATTCGCATTTATGATGGGGAACTTAGCACATTTTTCAAGAAAAAGAAGATGGGCAATTCCATAGTCCAATTCGTGATTGCCGAGTGTCACGATATCGGGAGCCAGCAGATTCATAATCTCGATCGTGGAGATCCCTTTAAACTCAGAATCAATCAGTGATCCGCGGAACATGTCTCCTGCAATAGCATAGATGACATTTTCCTCTTCCCGGCGAACCTTCTCTACATAGCCGGAAAGCATGGACACTCCGCCAACTAAATTTTCATCGATCTCTTCGGTAAGAAAATCGCCATGCAAATCATTGGAGTGAAGGATCGTCAATTTCTTTGTGTTCTTCATATAAGTGCACTCCTCTTCTATCGAATCTCATATTGCCAACATTTTCAAACAAGCCCGCTTGATAAAATACTACATCGCAAACCGGACAGTTGCTATCCTCAAAAGGGTACAGATGGACTTGACTCCCTTAAATGACAAGAATGCTGAATGATGGTATCCTTATATCCTAAAGCAGGAATTCCCCCCCATTGCTTATAATCATTTGGAAGGAGAAGAAAATGAGTTATCCCGCCTGCCCGAAATGCCAAGAAAATTACACCTACTCAGATGGACATCTCTACGTATGTCCCATGTGCTTTCATGAGTGGACGGATGAAAGTCAAAAAGCAGCGGAAGAAGCTCTTATTATAAGGGATTCGAACGGCAACGAGCTGGTTGACGGCGACGATGTCACGGTCATAAGAGATTTAAAGCTCGGAAAAGACACTCTAAAACAAGGAACACGCGTCCGAAATATCCGACTGCTCAGCGAACCCGTCGACGGCCATGACATCGAAGCAAGAGTGGATTCATTCGGTTCCATTTATCTCAAGTCTTCTGTCGTAAAAAAATAAATTGAAAAAGGCACGCGAAATCTCCTATGAGCCGAGTGCCTTTTTATTTTCACGCTATCATGAAAATCTCA
>JAAYOV010000010.1 GCA_012520095.1 Tissierellia bacterium
CTGCTCTACCATTTGATCTATGCAAACTATACGAATTCCGTTTTAGCCGCGGTACTCTATATTTTGATCGTCATCACCAGGAACTTTATTGAGCCGCGCATCATCGGCCAGCATATCGGTATCAATCCTCTCATTACCTTGATCACGATCTACACGGGCTTCCGCCTCTTCGGCATTGTCGGCTTGATTCTCGGCATCATTTTGCTTGTCATCGGCGTCAGTGTGTATAATGGGCTCAAAGCCTCAAAAGACAGAGAGGAGTTGTTGCCTGAATGATTTATTATATTGATGCGCCCCGACTCACAAAAGAAGAAATCATCGACGAGATCAAGAGCCAGCCAAACGTCCTTTTCGTCTCTCTCTCGACTGTCGATCTGGGCGGAAATCATACGGACGAACGAATCCCCGTCAGAGAATTCTTGGAGAATTATGACGGGCTTATGCTACGCGGCATTCCGACAGACGGTTCCAGCGTCGAACTGCCCGGCATCGCCGATATCGACAACGCCAAAGTAGACATCATCCCCGACAAAAATGTCAGATGGCTGATCGATTATTCAAGTCATCATTTTACGGAGGAAGAACACCTTTCTATCGGCACTCTTGTCATCCCCTCTTTCCTCTACCATGAGGGAAAACAGGTGGGAAGCCGCGGAGTGTTACGACGCGCTGTCGAGGCACTCGAGCGCGACACGAGGGAAATCATCGAAAACTCACCATCCCTGCAAAAAGAGCTCGACATCGTGCTTCCGATAGAAGACGTCGTATTTTCCCTGGCGACGGAGCTTGAATTCTGGGTTCACTCGCCCGCCGTCTCAAAAGACAGTGAAGATCTGTTCGTCTCCCAGAAACTTAAAGAACAGTATTGGAAACGCCCGACCGGCGCCGTCCGTGACGCACTGGAGGATACGCTGATTGCACTGGAGCGTCTCGGCTATAAGCCGGAGATGGGACATAAAGAAGTCGGAGGCGTCGGTTCAAAGCTGCGTGGAAGCAATGAATACATTCACATGGAACAGATCGAAATAGACTGGAGATATGACCATGCGCTTCAAGCTGCCGACAACGAGCTCTTTGCCAGAAACATCGTCTTTGATGTCTTTGCCAAGTACGGGCTCGATGTCACGTTCAAGGCAAAGCCGATCGAAGGGGTGGCAGGAAGCGGAGAGCACCATCACGTCAGCATTACCGTCACCGATGCCAGAGGAAAGAAACGAAACATCTTCACTCCTTCCGACATGAACAAAGACTTCCTAAGCCCTCTCGGTTACGGAGCTCTGATGGGGATCCTCAATCACTATGAGTCTATCAATCCCTTCGTCACCAACAGCAATGACGCTTTTAACCGTCTTACGCCGGGATTTGAGGCGCCGGTCTGCACTGTGTGCTCACTGGGAAGAAGTCCTTCGCTTCCTTCTCGAAACCGAACCGTTCTCTTAGGCCTTATCCGAGATAAAGACAATCCTCTTGCCACCCGCTTTGAGCTTCGCTCTCCCTGCGCCGGATCCAACTCATATCTTTTAAGCGCGGCGATGGCTGCGGCGATGATTGACGGCATGCTCTATGCCAAAGACAAAATGAGTAAAGATCTCTTTAAAGAGTTGGATAAGGAATATGGCGAAGAAGCCGTCTACCTGAAAAAAGACCGCTTGTATAGAAGCGAGATCAATATCTATTCCGACTACTCGGAAGAGGAAAGAAGCGCCTTTTTCGGAGCGGCGCCTCGCACTGTCTATGAGAACATCCAAATTTTTCGCGACAACCAAAACGGCTTTCTTACGGCTGAAGGAATCTTTACCGATGCCATCATCGAAAGCTATCTGCAGATGATTCAAGACAACTGGCTCGCGGAATTGACAGGAAGAATCATTCCCGAATACGTTCGCGAAATCAGAGAAATGCATCTGCTGCACGATAAAGAGCCCTTTGGAGAAATCGACAGGTTGCGTTGGAGCGCGATTCACCAAGAGATGGTCCACCTCATGAAAGATACGCATCTTAGAAACTGCCTCTTTTCAAGGATTCTGGAAGCCGCGGAAGAAAAGGACTATCCACTTGTCAGCAAACTGCAATTAGAGGCGAATTCCCGCGTAAAAGAACTCAAACGCATGTATTCAATCTATAGAAAAAACATTATTCACTTGAAGGAGTAGCATGGAGATATTTTCAAAATTATTTGCTCCCCGTGACATGACCACGGGAGACCCCTGGAAAAGGATTCTCGCCTTTTCCTTCCCTCTTTTACTAGGTAATCTTGCTCAACAGGCGTATTCCGCCGTAGATTCCATGGTTGTAGGCACATACGTAGGGGACCATGCGCTGGCTGCTGTCGGCACAAGCGGTCCCATCATCCATCTTCTCATCGTTTTTTTCGTCGCCATCTCCACCGGTGTAGGCATCATGGTGAGTCAATATTTCGGAGCCAAGCGCAAAGAAGATCTCGTGAAGACCATCGGCAACTGCATTACGATTACTTTCATCGTATCGATCACTCTCATGGCTCTTACACCCTTTATTACAACACCTCTATTGACATTTCTTGGCGTGCCGGAGAGTATTTTCAATTGGAGTAAGGAGTATCTCTCGATCCTCCTCGGAGGCGTGATAGGGATGTCCTATTACAATATCCTTTCCGGCGTTCTGAGAGGAATGGGGAATTCGTCTTCACCGCTCTTATATCTGCTTGTCGCAAGCATCATCAATATCGTCTTGGATATTTATTTTGTAGCAAACATGGGACTCGGGGTGGCGGGAGTCGCCTGGGCGACCATCATCGCACAAGGTGTCAGCGCTCTCCTATGTCTGCAAAAACTATACCGAATGCAAGACGAGGTGAATCTACAGCCCCATCATCTGATTCCGGATAAGAACTATCTTCTTCCTATGCTCCGTCTGGGACTTCCCTCCGGATTGACGCAGGCCATCTTCTCTACGGCACAGTTTTTTGTCCAATCGCTGGTCAACAGCTTCGGTGAATTCTACATAGCCGCCAGCCTCTTGGTCATGCGCGTCGACGGCTTTGTCATGCTTCCGAACTTCAGTTTCGGCATGGCGATGACGACATTCACCGGCCAAAATGTCGGAGCCAAAAGACTTGACCGCGTCCAGCAGGGGACAAAACAAGGTTTGATTCTCTCGATAAGCGCCTCTGTGACATTGACGATTCTCGTGGTGCTGTTCGGTCATCATCTGATGGGGTTATTTACCTCCACAGAAGAGCTGATCACTTACTCTGTTCGCATGATCGCCCTCTTGATTCCGGGCTACGTTGCCATGAGCATCACGCAGGTCGTCATGGGTGTCATGCGCGGAAGCGGCGATACACTTACGCCCATGTGGACCTCTATCATCACAACGGTCATCATCCGCCTTCCTCTTGCTCACATCCTCGCATATTTGACAAAGAGGCCGGAGTCCATCTTCGTATCTCTCCTGTGCGCCTGGATATCAGGTTCGATCATTTCTTCCATTCTCTATAGGCGAGGCAAGTGGAGGCGATCCAGCATTTTCGATCGACAATGATCCCTTCTGTTGCAGAAGGGTTTTTTTAATATTTGTAATAATTGTTTTACTTCATCTATGAACTCATGGTAAAATATGAACATCTACATTGTGAAGTAAGGGAGTAAGCATGGGAACGGAAAGAGAGAATTGGAGTACTCGGTTTGGCTTCCTGATGGCTGCGGCAGGCTCTGCCGTGGGCTTGGGAAATATCTGGCGTTTCCCGTATCTGGCGGGTGCAAACGGTGGCGGAGCATTTCTTCTCATCTATTTAGGCTTCGTCTTCTTTATTGGCGCCACCGTCATGCTCGCTGAGTTTACAGTCGGGCGTATGACTCAAAAATCAGCTGTCGGAGCATACAAATCCGTCAGTCGCAATTGGACTTTTGCAGGAATCATCGGCGTCCTGAGCGCCTTTTTAATCATGGGCTTCTATCCGGTCGTCGGAGGGTGGGCCACTGCGTATATTTTTAAATCCGTCACCGGACTCTTGTCGGAGCCGTCTGCTATTCCAAGCACTTTTGGCGCCTTTATCTCGGATCCGGTCCGGCCTCTGGCCTGGATGTTCCTTTATATGCTCTTCAACATCGTCATCGTCATCCGAGGCGTCGGAAAAGGAATAGAAACGGCCAGCAAAGTGCTCATGCCCATGCTGATTCTTCTTCTGTTTAGCGTAGCTGGTTACGGCATGACGCTTCCGGGAGCGATAGAAGGTTTCCGCTTCCTCTTTGTTCCTGACTTTTCCGCCGTGACGGCCCGCACCTTCCTTGCCGCGCTCGGCCAGGCCTTCTTCTCCCTATCCCTTGGCATGGGCTGCATGGTTACATATGGAAGCTATCTTGCAAAAGATACAAAACTTGCTTCCAGCGCGGCCATCGTCACGACAATGGACACCCTGTTTGCCATCACCGCAGGTGTTGCGATCTTTCCCGCCCTCTTTGCTTTCGGCATGGAGCCCACGGAAGGGCCCGGCCTCGTCTTCGTCGTCGTTCCGCAGATCTTTGCCCAGATGGGCTTTATCGGCCCTGTCCTGTCCATGATCTTTTTCATCGCTCTTATGATCGTGGCGCTCACCTCATCCGTCTCTCTTCTTGAGGTCGTCGTCGCCTATCTCATAGACGAAAAAAATTGGACGAGAAGAAAAGCTGTCATCACCACATCCATCGTGATGCTGGTCTTTTGCACCCTCGCCTCATTATCACTGGGTATATGGAGCGATTGGACTATACCGGTGCTGGGCGTCGGATTCTTCGATTTCTTTGACATCCTCACCGACAAGGTCTTCCTAGCCATCGGAGGCATGCTGATCGCTATCTTTACCGGCTTCCGTCTGAAAAAGGAAGATCTGAAGCGAGAGATCACCAACGAAGGAACAGTACCCTTTGCGATATTCGAGTTGTGGTATTTCCTCCTGAAATACGTCACACCGATCGCCATCGGTTTTGTCGCCTTCTTCGGCGCCAGAGCTGCCGCACAGCCGGCTCTGATGGTCTTCGGCTTTTCCTTTATCGCTGTCTTGGCGCTTTTCTCCAAGAAACTATAAACGGCAGACAATCACAAAAGGTCCTGCACTATGCAGGACCTTTTCTCTTTTACTTCTCTATTGAATTGTCCAACTCCACCGCCTGTAGAAATACTAAAAGGAAACGACGATCCCTTTTACGTCGGCATATAAAGTGTTGAGCGCTCCCATTGGAAGGATGTGAATCGCTTTGAATCGAATGCGTTGTTTAATCGTCTCTTTGAGCTTCAGCGCATCTTCGAGATTGTCGGCATGAGAGATGGCAAGCACTTTTTCCGTGACGTTTTCTGCCTTCTCTTCAATCAGATCTACCAGCTTCTCAAAGGCCCTCTTCTTTCCTCTTGCGATCCCATAAGGC
>JAAYOV010000011.1 GCA_012520095.1 Tissierellia bacterium
CAATGTATTCGGCACCGCATAGTATGTGCCTCCAAGTGTTGCTTCTATTTGATCAAAAGGAAAAGAGTATTCTTCAAAATCCCCGGTCCCCTTCATTCCCTGATACATCTTCAGCATAACAGGCACATCATCGTAGCCGTATGTTGTCTGCACGGCAGGAAGAACATCCATCGCCATATTGTATAACTGTCCATAGTCCAATGTCTTAGCTTTTTTAAAAATATACCTTAAGATCTCACGCTGTCTGGCATTTCGTCCGGTATCTCCACCCGAATTATATCGAATTCGAGCATACATCAGAGCTTCTTCTCCATTGAGTCTTTGAAACCCCGTGCCGACATTAACTCCACTTCTGGCCATATCATATGCCTCGGACTCATCTACATCTACCTCCACTCCGCCTACGACATCGACAAGAAGACGGAGGGCGTTAAAGTCAAACACCACAAAATCTCTGATGTTGAGATCCAAGTTCATATTAATGGCTTTAAGTGTTGCAGGAGCTTGACCGTAGGCAAAATTATGACCCATCTTGTCAAGAGAGTCGATGGAAGGATTGTACAACAAAGTATCCCTCTGAATAGAAGTCAGGCTCATTCCTCGCTCTTCACTGATGGAGAGTATCATCATGACATCAGAACGAACTCCTTTATAACCCTCACCATCAACTCCAAGGAGGAGAATGTTTTCCACTCTGTCCTTTTCCTTAAGATAATCGATAACATCTTGGCTCTCTGTATCGAGATTTGTGTTTTTTTGAATGCCGAGACTTTCATCATCTTTAGCCATGCGAATAGTTTGTAATTTTGGCAGGAAATTTGAGGCAGAAACCACTCCCACCGCCATCACTAAAAGCAAAGTGAAAACCACCTGAAAGAATCTAATTGTAGAGTTAACCTTCTTTTTCTCCCTCATGCTTTTTCTGGGAGAACTCTTTCTATCGGATTCTCTTTGGACTTTATAGTTCATTTTTCCCCTTCTCAAAGATCTGATACAGTCTCTCTTTCACATCTTCCAAAGGAAGAATCTCTTTATCAAATCCCGTTCGCTCAAGCTCAACTTTCCCTTCCGACGCCCCTCTGCCAACGACAATACGACAGTAGGCGCCTATGAGCTCCATATCTTTAAACTTAACCCCTATACGCTCGTCTCGGTCATCAAGGCAGATGTCAAGGCCCGTCGACTGCAACGATGAATACAATTCTTCAGCCACTTTCGTCTGCAATTCATCTTTCATATTTGCAATAATGATCGCAACTTGAACAGGGGCAAGATCTTTGGGCCAGAGAATACCGTTTTCGTTATGATTTTGTTCCACAATAGCCGCCATGCATCTGGCAGGCCCGATCCCGTAGCTTCCCATGATGACAGGAAGTCTCTCATTCGATGCGTCCATATAGTAGAGATCCATTGCTTTCGAATATTTGTCACCTAATTTAAAGGTGTTTCCTACTTCGATTCCTCTGATAAAGTGAACGGGACCGGCTCCGTTTTCACACATATCCCCTTCACATATCTCGCGGATATCTGCTATTTGTTTATACTCGAAGTCCTTGAGATTGACATTGATGAAGTGAACGTCCTTTTTATTCGCACCGATAACAAAGTTTCTCAAAAGACTCACTTCTTGATCAACAATTAGTGGAACCTTCAAATCAATTGGTCCGGCAAAGCCTACAGGCGCTCCTGTGAATCGCTCCACTTCCTCGGGGTCTGCCATTCGAAGTTCCGTTACACCCAAAAGCTTCAAAGCCTTTGTCTCATTGAGTTCATGATCTCCTCGCAAACTGAAAGCAACGGGCTTGTTGTCTGCCATATAGAGGAGAGTTTTCACAAAGCTTTGTTTCGGTTTTCCAAGAAACGCGCTGACTTCTTCAATCGTCCCGGCATTGGGCGTATCTACCTCTTCAATCTCTAAATAAGGTTCTTGAGAAGGCTCGCCACTTAATATACATCCCGCTACTTCCAAGTTGGCTGCATATCCGCTGTTCTTTTCAATAACCAAAATATCTTCGCCGATGGGGCTAAGCGCTTGAAACTCTTCTGAAAGAAGTCCTCCCATCACGCCCGTATCCGCTCGCACCACGACATAATCCAAGCCCAATCGTTTGAATATGTTGTGATAAGCCCGGAACATCTTCTCATATGACTTATCCAGTCCATCCAGATCTTTATCAAACGTATACGCATCTTTCATGATGAACTCACGTACACGGATGAGGCCGAATCTCGGTCTCGGTTCATCGCGAAACTTATTCTGAAACTGGAATAGACTCACAGGAAAATCTTTGTAACTATGAATATACATTTTAGCGGCGGCGGCAAATAACTCTTCATGAGTAGGCCCCAAGACATATGGGCGATCATAGCGATCCTTGAGCGAAAACATACTATCTCCAAAACCCTCTCTCCTGCCCGACTCAATATATACATCTTCAGGAATGAGCGCCGGCATCGTCACTTCTTGACTGCCAATCTTTTCCATTTCATCACGAATGATATCTTCAATTTTTCGAAGAATTCGCAGGCCCAAAGGCAGCATCATATATGCTCCTGTCGAGCTTTTCTTGATCATTCCTGAGCGGACAAGTAAGTTTCCGCTGGACGAGTCTTCATCCCTTGCTTTTTCTCTCAGTGTGAAAAAATAACTGTTGCTTAGTTTCATTGAATACCTCTATCTTGTACTTATATAACTTATTTATTAAACATTCCTTTGAAATCTATCGATGATACTCCATCCAACGGAAGCTTGACCTTATTTCCATCAATAGATGATTTATATATCGCAAGCACTAACTCCAGTGCTTTCCTTCCTTCAACAGCATCTATATATGGCTTACGATCATTTTTTATAGCATCCATTACATCTTTGTAAAGCGGATCATGTCCATATCCATAGACATTAGGAGGGTTCTCGTGAAATTTTTCTTTCACTTTTTCAGGATCATCTAAACCATCGGCAAAATGCC
>JAAYOV010000087.1 GCA_012520095.1 Tissierellia bacterium
AGTACTGTCAAATAAAGTTCGCACCTTTGGACTCCTATATTCAGTGTTGGTTGTTGTTTTTATCGTGGATCGAGGTTTAACCTTCCTCTTCTTTGTAAATTATCACTAGTTGCAACACAAAGCACATCAATACGGCTGTTATCCTCAACCAATACGCTAAGTTTCTATTTTATGTGTTTGTGTAAAAGCATCATGATATAGCGAAACTCGGAAGAATAAATTTACAAATATATAAGAATAATATGGGATGAACAGAATAGGGAAGAATACTTTACTTTCAATCCCGCAAACCTGCGCTTTTCAAGAGCTTTTTCGTGTAGTCGTTTTGTGGGTTTTTATATATTTCATTTCTCGTTCCGCTCTCAACTATAAGCCCGTCTTTCATTATCATCACTCGCTCACAGAGCTGATAGACGACTCTCAAATCATGTGAAATAAAGAGGATCGAAAGGCTGTGCCTCTTTTGAAGATCTTTAATCAAATTCAGGACCTGAGCCTGAATGGTGACATCAAGTGAAGAAACGGGTTCATCCGCTACCAAAAACTTTGAGCCGAGCATGAGACTCTGGGCTATACTGACTCTCTGCTTTTGCCCGCCGGATAACTCCCCGGGATACCTCTGAAGGTATTCTTTTGAAAGGCCGACTTCACCTAGCATCCATTTGACCTTCTCCAAGCGCTCTGCGGCGCGCATGTTTGTACAATTTTTTAAAGGTTCCTGCAAGATAAAACTTACCGTCTTTGAGGGATTTAAACTGCCTGTAGGATCCTGAAATATCATCTGAGGATATTTACTCCTGTGAATAACGGCTCCTGTCTCTACCTGTATAAGGCCGAGTATTGCTTTAGCTAAAGTGGTTTTACCGCAGCCGCTCTCTCCCACCAGACCGAGAATCTCGTTTTCCGCAATCGAAAACGAAATACCTTTGAGGACCTCAATGTACTGCTGTCTTTCGAATATCTTTTTCTTCTCCTTTTTAAAGGAAATATGTAAATCTTTTACTTGGATTATAGCCATCTTCTCGCGTCCTAAAGCTCTACCACAGGTATTGAAGCTATCAGCTTTTTTGTATACTCATGCTTCGGGAAATCAAATATCTCCCGGACATTCCCGCTTTCGACGATCACGCCGTTTTTCATCACTGCCACCCTGTCGCAGAGGATGCTCACGAGCGAAAGGTCATGAGAGATAAATAAAATAGAAGTACCATAGGTCTTTCTTATGTCTTTCAAAAGTTCGATAATCTCCATCTGAACCGTTACGTCCAGAGCGGTAGTGGGTTCATCGGCGATCAGGAGTTTGGGCGTAATTGCCATAGCGGCTGCAATCATCACCCTCTGCCTCATGCCGCCAGAAAGCTGGTGCGGATATGAATTATAGACCCTCTCGGGCTCCTTAAGCTCGACTTGAAGCAAGACTTCCAGGGCCCGATTTTTTCTTTCGGAGGCCGTCATTTCCGGCATATGAATCTTCATGCTCTCTTCAACCTGCCAGCCGATTTTTTTTAAAGGGTTGAGAGAGGTCATAGGTTCTTGAAAAATAACGCTGAGTTTATTTCCCTGTACTTTTCTAAGCTCAGCTCTCTCAGCAGAGAGCATGTCGGTGCCGTCAAAATCGATTATACCGCTCTTTTTAATATCGTGGCGACTGAGAAGGCCCGCCGCCGCCATAGCCGTCAAGGATTTTCCGGACCCCGATTCACCTACGAGGCCCACGATTTCCCCTTCAAAAATATCCAGATTTAAATCGGTCACCACTTTTTCTGCAAGAGCGTGGTCATGAAATTCTATACTTAGATTTTCCACTCTCAGAATTCTCTTCATCAGGCGACCTCTTTACTTATAAGCGATATACCTAAAACCATAATGATGATCGTAAGCCCCGGAAAGAGGGCGAGTTCGGGCTTTGAAAAGAGATAAGTCTGAGCATCACTCAGCATGCTTCCGAGGCTGGCTTTGGGCGGGCTTACCCCGATTCCCAAAAAAGAGAGGCCGGCCTCTGCCAGTACAGCATTATTAAAACCTATGAGTATAGATGAAATGAGGACTTTGCGTATATTGGGGAGTATGTGGACAAACATTATTCTTAAGTCTTTTGCTCCGGCAAGCCTCGCCAGCTGCACGTAGTCCATCGACTTCTGCCTTAAAAACTCGCCGCGGACTACTCTTGCATAACTCGGTATAAAAGCTATTGCGAGCGCAAACAGGACCTGGTACGTACCCGGACCTAAAATAGCGACAAAGACGAGGGCGAGGAGGAGGCTCGGGAAGGAAAATATCACGTCGTTCACGCGCATGAGTATTTCATCGACAACTCCGCCGTAATAGGCTGTGAACGCCCCTACAAGCGTGCCTATTAAAGAACCCCAGAAAACCGTCCCCACTCCGATCAAAAAAGTAATGCTGCTCCCCTTCATGATGCGGCTGAAGATATCTCTGCCGTAATTATCGCAGCCCATAGGGTGACTGAAGCTCGGGCTTGCCATTTTAAGCGCAAGATTCATGCTTTCCGTATCGTAGGGCGTATAGAATATTCCTATAACTGCAGGAATGAGGACGATGGCCGTCAAAACTATTCCCAATATTAAATTGTAATTGTGTTTTTCAGTCTTTTTCATCTCACTCTCGGATCTATAACCCTATAAAGTATATCGACGAGCAAATTCGATACGATAACAAAGAATGCAATATAAACTATAATAGCTTGAACAACCGGATAATCCCTCTGCTGTATAGACGAAAGGAGTATCCTTCCGAGTCCCGGAATCCCGAATACCTGTTCTATAACAATAGAGCCTGAGATCATATCTGCAAATGCCATTCCCAAAAAAGTGATAAGCGGTATACACGCGTTTTTTAAAATATGCTTGTAAAAAACTCCCCTACTGCTGTTTCCTCTGCTGTAGGCCGTGCGCACATAATCATTTTTAATCTCCTCGACGATTGCGGTATAGAGGAGGCTTATAGCCATCGCTGCTTTAGGAATAGCGATAGCAAGTGCCGGCCAAAACATATACGACAAAAAACCGGAAAAACTCTTACTGTATGAGACGTAGCCGCCAAAAGAAAATAATTTAAAAACCATGCCGAAAATGAGCGATATCAGCATGCCCCCGAAAAACGCCGGCACGGACATATTTATCTGGTTGACAATCTGTATCGCCTTGTCAAAGAGGTCTCCTTTGTGGAGGGCCGAATAGATGCTTATAGGAATTGTGATCACTATCATCAGCAAAAATGAGTATAGGGCGAGCAGCATGGTCGTAAGAGCCTTTTCTCCTATCAGTTCCGAAACGGGCATATTATAGCTGTAGGAGTTTCCGAAGTCCCCTCTAATTACACCCGACACCCAGTCAAAAAATCTCACAAAGAGCGGCCTTTCAAGGCCCATTTCCAGTCTTAAAGCGGCGAGCTTCTCCTCGGTAGCTGAAATCCCAAGTTTTGCTAAAGCAGGATCCCCGGAAATTATCTCGAAGGCAATAAAAACGAGGCATGATACTGCCAAAATTGTAATTACCGATCCTACAATCTTTTTAATTACAGTTGTCATATATCACGCCTCATCTCTTAAAATTTATTCTGCCAGTCTGATTTTGCTTATATCCTGTGCATATAAGGGATAGAATTCATATCCCGTATACTTTTTATTCAAAGCTATAAGTTCCGCCATATCCTGAATATATACGTTTGCGGCTTCTTCTGTCAAAATGCTTTGGCACTCTTTGTAATATTTTGTCTGCTCCGCATCATCTGTGCTCTTTACCGCGTTTGCATATGCCTTATCATAAGCGGGACTGTTAAAATTGATAAAATTGTTATCCGCAGTAGATTCAAATCTCGCAAGGAGTGCTCTCGCAGACAGGGTTGAAGCGTCAACACCTATTATCGTAGATTCAAAGTTCCTATCGGTATAGACATCGCTTAGCCATGCGTTCCACTCTATCAGCTCCAGTTCCACATCTACGTTTATCGCCTTAAACTGCTCTTTTATAACCTCACCTGTCTGGACATGCGGCTTGTAATTTGATGGTATCGTGATTTTCAGTTTAAATCCGTCGGGGTAGCCCGCCTCGCTTAAGAGCTCCCTTGCCTTGTCTATATCCCTGTTATAAACCTCATTGAGTTCAGGCATAAAATACTTTGAAAATGACGGGAACATGCTGCTGCCTATTTCCTGACCTTTGCCATCGGATGTAAAATCCATGATCTCCTGCGCGTCTGCGGCATAGCAGAGGGCCTTTCTCACCCTCACATCATCTAAAGGCTTATGCGCATTATTGAGGTATACAGCTTGGACTAAATTCATAGTGCCTTCCAGGATTTCAAACTTGTCCGAAAGCTGCTCCGCCTGTGCAGTGGTAAGTCTCGGAAACATATCGATATTTCCACTCTCAAGATTCATAACAATGGTATCCGCATCGCCAATTATCTTGAGTTCCACATTTTTAATGTGAGCCTTTTCTCCCCAATATCCGTCAAAAGCTTCCAGTATAATGTTTTCCTGCGGGCTTCGAGATATAAACTTATACGGTCCCGTGCCCAAAATCTCAGCAGTTGCACCGCTTATATAGTCGGCGGGCAAAATAGCGACAGACATGTTTGCTAAAAAATCCGTATCCGGATCCTTCAGCGTGATGACGACGGTCTTCTCATCCTCAGCTTTAACGCTCTCAATATTGGAAAATGCCTGTACAAGAGGTCCACCGTCTTTGGGATCTGCGCAGCGCTCGATGGAAGCGACTACGTCGTCTACCGTAACTTCCTTATCATTATGGAATTTGATACCGTCACGGAGCGTGAATGTGTAAACTGTCCCATCATCGTTAGAGCCTGCTTCTGATGCAACAGCGGGGACCAGATCTCCTGCGCTGTTCGGCTTTACCAGGCCCTCAAAAATATTGAATAGAACTTCTCTCGTTCCTGCAGAGTCCATTAAGTGAGGATCGAGGCTGTCTTCTATATCCTGAGCAATCCCGATTACTATAGAGGATTCTTCAGAAGCTTCCTCCTTAGCGCATCCCGAGACCAAAAGAATAATTAAAACAACGATAATACTGAGAATCGCCTTGTTTTTTCTCAAATTTTTACCTCCTTTTCTTAAAAGGGATATGTAAAATCCGTTAAAAGTAAAACGCCAAAAAGCTGACGTCGTGTTTCGCCGTCATCGAAACATTATAACAATATCATTATAACAAATCAATCTTCCTGCGCCCGAATCATCACGAATTGCAGA
>JAAYOV010000088.1 GCA_012520095.1 Tissierellia bacterium
CTCCGAAGTGGCCGGATCAAGCGCCGCCGTATGCTCATCCAAGAGCAGTATCTTAGGCTCTTTCATTGTCGCCATGACAAGCGCCAACGACTGTCTCTGCCCGCCGGAAAGTTCGCGCACAAGAGACTCAAATTTATCTTCAAGCCCCAAATTGAGTTCTTCCAGGCGAGTACGATAAAAATCAATCCGATCACGTTGAATGAGTTTTCCCAACGTCACCGGCTTTCCCTTATGATCAGCTAAGGCCAGATTTTCAAGGACAGTCAATGAAGGCGCCACTCCCATGGACGGATTTTGATACACTCTGGCGATGTCTTTTGCTCGGACCCTTTCTTCGGTTTGTGTGATCTCCACTCCATCGAGATGGATCGTTCCCGCGTCACAGAACTTCGCGCCCGATATAAGATCCAAAAGCGTTGACTTTCCACATCCGTTGGGTCCAAGCAATGCAGTCATCTCGACATCGAAGTCAATATTAAGGTCCTCAAACAGGCGAATCGTATTGTCGCTGTCGGGATTATAGTATTTTTTAAGACGTCGTATCTGCAGCACGATGAACTCCTTCTGAATTTTCCCTGTCCAAGAGCTTGTCACTAAAACGCTTCCACCAAGAGCCGGGGCTGAACTGATTGTATGCGATAAAAGCGATGACGATTAGAGCGTTGACGGCCTTAAGATCTGTCGGAGCTAACCCGAGATACAGCGCCGCTCCACCGATCATCTTGTAGATCAGAGCTCCATAAATTGCCCGCGTCGTACCTTTGATCTTCCTGGAGTTTTTCATAAACGTATCTCCAATAATGATGGAGGCAAGAGCAATGACGATGATGGAGGCGCCCATATTGATGTCTGCAAAGCGTACATTTTGAGCCATAATGGCGCCGCTAAGAGCAACGAGCGCATTCGAAATCATGAGTCCGACCGTCTTAAAGGTGTCTACATTTTCTCCGAGGCCGGCAACGAGCACTTCATTGTCTCCGGTGGCAAGAAGCATGTATCCGACTTGGCTCCTGAAAAAACGATCCATCAAAAGCTTCAGAATCAACACGATCACCGCAAGGATGACGATGTTGGTCAAAATATCTCCCCGAAACAGGGTCGGGGTGGAAAACAGCGGAACATTGCTCTTGCCGTTGATGCGCAAATTGACAGAATACATCAAGGTCAAAGTCAAAATCCCCGAAAGAAGCGGTTTTATGCGAAGTCTTGAAAATATGAGAGATGTGATAAGTCCTGTCAAGGCACCGATAAAAAGGCTTCCTAAAAGCCCCGCCCAGAGACTCGCCCCTGAAGTGACGAGTTTGGCAAAGGCAAATGCGCCCGCCGGAAAACTCCCCTCCACAGAGAGATCGGGAAAATCAAGTATTTTATAAGTGATATAAACCCCCAGAGCAAGGACTGCAAATATGAGTCCCTGCTCAAGGGAAATCAGAAACATGGAAAGCATGTTTACTCCTGTCTATTCGACGATCGTAGCTCGATTGAGAACATCTTCGGGTATCTCAATCCCCAACAAATCCTTTGTCATCTGATTGATGACGAGTTCAGTATTGTCAAGCGTTTCCACCGCCATTTCGGCAGGATTGGCTTTTTCTTTCAAAATCCTGATCGCCATGCGAGCCGTCTGTCGACCGAGTTCGCGATAATCAATCCCATCCGTGATAAGAATTCCCGACTCAACATGCGCTCTTTCAGCTCCCATTGTCACGACGCCCATCTCCCTCGTTTTCTCGACCACTAACTGAATCGAATTGGCGACTAAATTGTCTGTGATGGTATAGATCGCATCCGTGCGGCTGATGAGATTTTCAAGAGCCTGCGGAATCTCATTGACAGTCGTAACTCCGACTTCTACGATGTTAAGACCTAATTCCTCAGCAGCTTCTTTTGCCCAACGAATCTGAACTTCCGAATTAACTTCACTTGTGTTGAAGAGAATTCCTACCGATTTGACGTCCGGAACCAAGCGCTTCAGCAGTTTCAGCTGCAAGGCCACAGGTGTCTTATCACTCGTGCCGCTGATGGTTCCTCCCGGCACTTCCATCGATTCAACGAGCTGCGCTTCGACAGGATCGGTGACAGCGGTAAAGAGAATAGGAACGTCTCCTCCTCCGGCCTTGGCCGCTTGCGCCGAAGTCGTGGAGATTGCAAAGACTAAGTCTTTGCCTTCACCGATAGAAGCACCGATCGTCCCATTGGTCGTTGAGTCACCCTGGGCATTTCGATATTCTACGTCCACTTTTAATCCACTTGATTCTAACTCTTCCAAGAAGCCTTCACGTGCTGCATCAAGGGCGGGGTGTTCAGCAATCTGCGTAATCCCTATCTTGAATACGACCTCATCTGCCGGCTTTTCAACACTGCATGCACTCAGCAAGAGCATCAATACCAGACCAACTACTAATTTCTTTTTCATTTCTTCCTCCTGCAATATAAAAACCTCCATCTCTATACAGAGACGGAGGTAATTTCCGCGGTACCACTCTAATTATGGCTTAGCCATCACTCAATTCAGACCCAACAGTCCTATCCCTTTTAACGGCGGGCTCCCGGAATCGTCTACTTGCGACGGCTTTCAACGAAACAGCTCAAAAGTGTATAGTCCATACCTCCGCTAATTGTCAGCTCGCACCCACCGCCAACTCTCTGGTCTTATAGCTAAAAGATATCTTTCTCTTTCTCACAGCCGATTTTTTTATGATATTGGACTCATCTTAAACCTGCCGTTTTCCTTTGTCAAGGGTAAATTTAAATTTTCTGTTAAAATCACAAAGACAAGAAAGAGCAAGAGACGACTCTCTTGCCCTTTCAACGTGCGACCTCAATCATTAAAACCCGAGAACCAGTTTGGTAAACAGGGTGACAAGAAGAAGAGCAAAAATCGTCCGCTCTAAAAAAATGATAATCAAGTCTTTAAACCCGAGCGGGACATCGGATTGAAGAATAATGATGCCGACTTCCGTCATATAGATGAGCTGTAAAAGAGTGGCCGCACCGACGATAAAGCGTGTCCTGAGAGACTCCACTCCCGCAAGCATGAGCGGCGGAATAAACATGTCCGCAAACCCAACCAATGTAGCAGGGGCAGCCACCGGCTCTGTGATGCCAAGCAGCTTCAAAAGCAGGCCCATCGGATACGCAATAATGCTGAATACCGGAGTAAATTCCACCAAAATCAAAGAAATGATTCCCCAAGCGATAATGACCGGAGAAAGTGTAAAGATGATAGAGGTGAACATGTCCACACCCTGACTCAGACAGTCGTGCGCCGTTGTCTGCGCCGCTCTTTCCGCCGCCGACTCAAAAGCAAACTGAAGACGCGTCTTTCCTTCCGGAATCGACTCATCGATCTGCTTTCCGGTTTTTGGATTGTACTCATCGGGAATTTTATTGAGCGGATAGATGCGCGGCATGATCATGGCTATAAGAAGACCGGATGCAGCGCAGATCAAATAAAACTGTGTAAAGTAATCCTCCACCTTCAGAACCGATGCCACAATGTAGGCAAAAGGAACGGAGACGAAGGAGAAGTTGGTCATGATCGTCGCCGCTTCTCTTCCGGTGTAGAAACCCTTGTCATACTGTTGCTTCGTCAAAAGAACGGCTGCGCTCGAGGCGCCAAGCCATGATGTGACAAGGTCAATGGCCGATCTTCCCGAAACCGTAAAGAGCGGTCGGACGACGTCTTTAACGAGAATTCCGACAAATTCCATAATGCCGAATTCTGTCAGAAGCGGCATAAGAAACGAAATGACGATCAATACGGACACCAATGTCTGCATCAAGTCAAACATCACCGCACCTGTAATATCGGAGATAACTGCCTCAGGCCCTACTTTAAAATAAAACATGACGGCAAATACCGCTCCGATGATGCGGCTGACAATGTAAAGAGGGGTCGTATCAAACGTTCTCTTCATCCATCCGTTATTCATGATAATGGCCGGTTTAAACAACTTTGTAATCACCGTCAGCGAGGCGTTGATGATGATCAAAAGAACAACAGGCAGCAGCGTGTATTCATGGATCACGGATTTGACCATATCTATGAGAATGCCTACGGGAATAGTAAAGGATTCTGAGTAGGGAATCGGAATCAAAAACAGGAAAAAGCCAACTGAGGAAAACAACAGAAACTTCCAGAGACTGCTTTTTTTCTTAACATCAACCTTGCCCATCGATACCTCCAAGAATTTCTTTTCGATTCAAAGTATTCTCCGGTATGTTGCCCGAGAGAAATGCCGCTACATTTTTTGCGGTCGAACGGATCTGCTCATCAGACGCCTCTAAGGAGACATACGATGAATGACCTGTCACGATGGCATTTTTAAGCGCAATGATCTTTCGCCCCATCTCCGTAGGAGGCTCGTCAGCCAGAACGTCGAGTCCGACTCCCTGAATTTTTCCGTTTTGCAACGCCTCATACAGGGCCTCCTCATCAATCAGAGCACCTCGGGCGGTATTGACAATATACACGCCGTCCTTCATGAGAGCGATCGCCTCCCTATTGATCATCTGCTTCGTACTCTCAAGAAGCGGAGAGTGAAGAGAGATGTAGTCGGACATTTTTAAAAGCTCTTCCAATTCTACTTTCTCCGCTCCCAGCTCTTTCATTTTCTGTGCATCGATGAAGGGATCATACGCGACAATCTTGACTCCGAAGCCGGCGAGCTTTCTCGCCACCGCCTGAGGAATTCTTCCGAATCCGACGAGTCCGACGACGGAATTTTCAAATTTTCGAATTCCCTTTGTGGGAGCCAGATCCCAGTTGCCTTCGCGAATATAATCGACCATTAGATAAAATCTGCGATACAAGCAAAGCATAAGAGTGACTGTGTGAGCAGCGACTTCATCGGTGCAGTAATCCGGAACATTGATCACATAGACGCCCTTTTTCGTGGCCGCTTTGATATTGGCGGCATTAAATCCTACACTTGCCGCACAATATGCAATCAGATCGAGCTTTTCATATGTTTCCTCATCCATTTCCTGATCCCAGCTGATGAGGACCTTTGCACCTTGTGCCGTCTCCAGCAACTCCTCTTTACCGAGAACTTCTTCTCCATAAAAATGGAATTCAGCGTCCGGGGCTTCTTCAAGGACATATTGCCTCATTTTTTCTATATCAGAGGCAACCATCCCCGGAACTCCTCCAAACAAAACTTTCTTTGCCATGACTCTCTCCTTAGCGGAAAATATCCATCTTCTCAATCCGATCAAACGCCTCATTGATCTTGTCGACGCCGACAGTGACGGCGATGCGGATATATCCTTCCCCATTTTTCCCGAAAGCATTTCCGGGCAAGACCAGAACGTGGGCTTCTTTCAAAATTCGATCTGCCACTTCTTCAGAACTGAGGCCCGTTGCCTTGATATTGGGGAATAGATAGAAAGTTCCCTTGGGAGGAGGCACACTGATATTCTTCATCTTTGTAATGCGCTCATAAGCCGCAAAGACGCGCTCTCTGAAGGTGGCGATCAGTTCAGGCTGCACCTCGTCTCTAAGAGCAAGAGCATGAATCGCCGCTCTCTGAGAAATCGAAGGAGCCGTAAAGACATTGTTTTCATTGACGTCTTTCATGACGGTGATCGCGCCGGGAGTAGACAAAATATAACCGATTCTCCACCCGGTCATCGCATAGTCTTTTGAGAAACTCCCCAGAGTAATCGTTCTTTCCTTCATCCCCGGCAGTGTCGTGATGGGAATAAAGGGTTCGGTAAAGCTGAACTTCGTATAAATATCATCAGCTATGATCAGAAGGTCATGCTCTTTTGCCACTTCAGAAACGGCCATCAGCGTTTCTCTGGATAAAGATGATCCGGTCGGATTGTGCGGCGTATTCAAGATAACGGCCTTCGTGCGATTTGTGATGAGCGATTTCAATTTTTCTACATCGTACTGATAGTCACTCTCCTCGTCGAGCTCAAGCATGACCGGTATCCCTCGCGCCAGCTTGATCTGAGACGGATAGGGCGTAAAAAAGGGCGAGGGGATAATCACTTCATCCCCGTCATCGAGGATTGCCTCAAGGACAAGCCACATAGCGTGACAAGCGCTGGTCGTGATGAGAATCTCGTCCATCTGCAGATCATAGTCATATTCCGTCTTATAGTAGTCACAGATGGCTTTTCTGAGTTCGGGGTCTCCATAAAAGTTAGTGTAATGCGTATGGCCTGCAAGCGCATCTTCAAATGCCTTTTGGATGATCCGAGCATCTGTCGTGATGTCCGGGTCTCCTAGGCTGAAGTTGATGAGATCGGGGTATGACTCCAAAAGGTCTCCGCTTGCGCCCATTGCAGTGGTGACAGAATTCCAATACCTCTTAGAAATATAAGGTGACTTCATATTC
>JAAYOV010000089.1 GCA_012520095.1 Tissierellia bacterium
GAATATGAAGTATTCGAAGTTCTGGAAGTATACCAAGAGTAATAGGGATACTCTGCAACAGCTGCATTGTATTGAGCTGCCGTCGATTGGCCGTATTTTAATGGAGTAGTAGAATAGGTGTGCCACACATATGGATCAAACCAGCCTCCACTACCTGTTCTATATTCAATCGTAAAAGTATGGACATTTCTCTTATAGTAAACATTGACAACCGTATCACCATTGGCGGAGATGGTCGTATCATCCGCATGACTAAAATGGAAGCCGGTATAAGATTTGGACTCATAAGTTGCCGTAGCTCCTGTTGTGCCCGTTCTTATATCTTGTTCTTCAAAAGTATAGTCGTCGTCCTCTGCATTTTCCTGCCAATGGATTACCTTATAGCAAGTATTTGTTCCGGCCTCCCATACAGCATATAAAGTAATATTTTCCGTTACTACATAATTCGCCGGAACAGCCGATCCGCCGTCAGTTAAGGACCAATGTTTAAAGACATAACCGGCTCTAGTCGGACTTTCCGGCGTGCCTAATTCATTTCCATCTTCAATATGCTTGGGTAAAACCGCAGAGCCGCCTTTGGAATCAAAGGTTACTATCCATGCATTTTTTGTAACTGCATAGAGCGACTTATCCTCATGAATCGGCGTACTGAAATCGAAGGCGGAACCATCAGGTGTTTCAGACCAGTGGCTGAATACCTTGCCTTCTTCTGTTACATTTAATGGAACTCCTGAATCGTCAACCGTTCCACCGGGTGAAACTTCCTTTGTTTTCAGGATTTTGTCTCCATAAACAAATTCCACATTATAAAGAAGCTCATCAAATTTGGCATAAACCTCAATATCAGTGTTTACGGGAGGTTCCTCTTCTGCAACGCTGACAGGTTGATCGAAATCAATCTGAATATCAGGCTCACCCGGAATGTCAGACTCAATAAACCATCCTATGAATCGAAGATTTTCCTTTTCAGGAGCCTCAGGTTCAATTAAGAGTTCACCATCTTGTACTGTTTGTCTCTCCCATTCTTCAGCATCAACCATAAAAATGTAGGTATACGTGTTAACAACGGGAGAAATGATTCTCTTGATGACCGGCCCTCCGCTTTGGTCATCAGGTAATTGAGGAAGTTCTTTCTCTAAGTCGTGTCGCTGTGAAGAGTCTACATCCGTCTCGTCTTTCTGCTGTTGATCTATTCCTTCAATAACTTCTTCTTGAGACTCACCAATACTCCCCGTTTCAGCATATGCAAACGGGGTTACCGTGTTTAGTACCACAAGAAGAGCCAGAAGAAAAGCCAACACCTTGCGTGTTTCCCTCATTATTTCCTCCGATCCTTACTCCGATTTTGATAATATGAGAAAATACTCCATCAATTGACTTGTTAAAAACATTACTTTCTATTCATTCTACAATTTGCTTATAGAAAAAGTGACTACATATACAATTTGTGATCATTGCCAAAAACAACTTTTGCTTAACGTTCATCCATGAAAAACCAGAAAGTGAATTCTATCTACAAGCAGAAACAAAAAAACCAGATAAAGGGGCATCACCCATGCCGGTCGTTCTGATCTCTGCTTAAACTCATATAGATGTTTCCTTATTTACCATATTATATCAATCCTGGCTTAAAAAGAGTACCTAAACGAGTAATATAATGCCGCTCAAGTGTTATATTATTGTTAAATATTTCTTTTATGACGAATATGAGGCATTTTAGTCCATTATCTATTTGAATTCTACGGATTGCATACTGTAATCTCATCATTTTCCGCCGCTAGGTGAGCGTATTAAAAAGATATGAACAAATACAAAAAAATGTCTCAAAAGGCTGAGCCCGCCTCTTGAGACATTAATTCTTTGAAAAACTTAATTTTATTCCGGCTCTTTCTTTCGTGCAAAATCACAACAGATACCTCAACATGAGATTCGAAATTGTTCCAAAAAAGTATCCCTTCACACTATTTCGTTGAACTATCATCTACCAAGACTTCTTCTAGATTCTTCTATTGCTTCAAATAGTCGTCGAAAATCCTCCGGCGCCAACCTCTCGGCTCTCTCTGATGCGGAGATTCCCGTTTTTTCAAACGCAGATGACAACGCCTCCGGCTCGATGATGCCCTTTAGATTGTTGTGAATTGTCTTTCTCCTCGAGGCAAAGGAAGCCTTTATGAGTGGAATCAGCCCCTCCGGAAGAGTTGTCTTCTTCGGCATGAATCGAACAAGAGC
>JAAYOV010000090.1 GCA_012520095.1 Tissierellia bacterium
GCCGAATATCTCCTATGTGGAAAGTTCAGTTAAAGAAATCGCCAAATATATGAAGAAGGGAACGATTGTCGTTCTTGAATCCACCACCTACCCGGGAACCACCGAAGAGCTGGTGAAACCGCTTCTTGAAGAAGGATCTAGGCTTGTTTGTGGAGAAGACTTCTATTTAGGGTTCTCCCCTGAGCGAGTAGATCCGGGTAACCTCATCTATAAAACCAAGAATACTCCCAAGGTGGTTGGCGGAGTAGGCAAGGATGCAACCGAAGTCATTGCCGCCGTGTATCGAGCGGTACTCTCAAGTGATGTTCATGAAGTATCTTCTCCTGCTGTGGCAGAGATGGAGAAGATACTGGAAAACACCTACCGGAATGTGAATATCGGTCTGGTTAATGAACTTGCCCAATTGTGTCATAAAATGGATATAAGCATCTGGGAAGTCATTGATGCGGCAAAGACCAAACCCTACGGATTCCAGGCATTCTATCCGGGGCCTGGTCTGGGCGGACACTGCATTCCTTTGGATCCCTACTACCTTTCCTGGAAAGCCCGGGAATACGGATTCCATACATCAATGATTGAAAGTTCGATGATGATCAATGACTGGATGCCCGAGTATACGGTGGAACGGGCTTCCAAGATTCTAAATAGACACAAGAAACCCCTCAATGACTCCAAAGTGCTTATTCTTGGTGTCGCCTACAAGCAAGACATCGATGACTACAGGGAGAGTCCTGCACTGAAGGTAATCAAAATTCTAGAAGAACATAACGCTGTTGTTACCTACTATGATCCCTTTGTGGCCAAATATACGTACAAAGGAGAAAGCAAGGAATCCACCAAAGAGCTTTCAAAGGAAGTTCTTGAGGATGCTGATCTTGTAATGATTACCACAGCTCATACAACCATTGATTACTCCTTCGTTCAAAGACATGCTAAAGCGATCTTTGACACGAAGAACGTGATGAAGAACATCACAAATAGAAATAATATTGAGGTGTTGTGATGGACTACGCCCTTATCGGTTGTGGCCGGATATCCCCAAACCATTTAGTGGCAGCCCAAGCAAACAACCTGAATATTGTTGGTCTGTGCGATATCGATCCGTATGCAATGAACGACAAAGCCTTAAAGTTCAAGCTTCAGAATGTCAAGCAATATTCTGATTACAAACAGATGCTTTCTGAGCTTAAGCCTAATTTGGTTTCAATCTGCACTGAAAGCGGAAAGCATGAAGAGATTGCCCTGTATTGCATTGAACAAGGTATTCACATCATCATCGAAAAGCCGATCACCCTTTCAATCGAAGGGGCTGACAGGATTATCAGAGCCTCTAAAGAATACAATGTAAAAGTCTGTGCCTGCCATCAGAACCGCTTTAACAAGTCAGTTGTTAAGATTAGAGAAGCATTGGAGCAGAACAGATTCGGTAAGATGCTTTATGGAACAGCCCATATCAGGTGGAATCGAGGCAAGCAATACTATGACCAAGCTCCTTGGAGAGGAACATGGGAGCAGGATGGTGGTGCTTTGATGAATCAATGCATCCACAATATTGACCTCTTAAGGTGGATGATGGGTGATAAGGTAACGGAAGTCTTTGCATATACCGACAACCTTGATCATCCCTATATTGAAGCAGAAGATCTGGGTCTTGCATTGGTGAAGTTCTCCAATGGTTCATATGGAATCATTGAGGGTACTACGGTCATTTATCCAAAGAACTTGGAAGAGACTCTCTATCTCTTTGGAGAAAAAGGAACCGTAAAGGCAGGGGGACACTCGGTAAACATCATTGAAGAGTGGCGCTTCAGCGACATGCTTGACGACCCTGAGGAAGTGAAAGCCACCTACCATGAGAATCCTCCCAATGTGTATGGTTTTGGTCATACGCCACTCTTTAGTGATATGATTGAAGCGATCAGGGAAGACAGGGAACCAAAGGTAACGGCAGAAGACGGCAAACGGGCAGTCGAACTTGTGTTGGCTATCTACAAGTCGGCTGCAGAGGGAAGACCGGTGAAGCTTCCACTAAAGAAATGTTCTACAATGGACTTCGTAGGGAGATTCGATTGATGGATTACTTTGTCCATGAAAGCTCATATGTCGATGAACCGGTATCGATAGGCTCAGGTACGAAGATCTGGCATTTTTGTCATATCCAACCGGGAGCAAAAATCGGAAAGAACTGCTCCCTTGGGCAGAATGTGAATGTAAGCAACAATGTGGTCATTGGTGACTATTGCAAGATTCAGAACAATGTATCCCTCTATGAAGGAGTGACTCTGGAAGACCATGTATTCTGCGGTCCTTCATGCGTCTTCACGAACGATCTTACTCCAAGGGCAAAATATCCGAAGGGTAGTAACAACTACATCAAGACATTGGTTAAAGAAGGTGCCACCATCGGAGCCAATGCGACCATCGTCTGCGGCGTTACCATCGGCTCCTGGGCATTGGTCGGCAGTGGCGCCGTGGTAACCAAGGATGTTCCCAGTCACGCTCTTGTAGTGGGAGTGCCTGCAAAACAGATAGGCTGGGTCTGTGAGTGTGGAGCAATTCTTGATGATGAGCTTGGTTGCAAGAGTTGCGACAGAACATATGCCTTGAATAATGGAGAACTCATCGAAGTGAAGAAGGGTAGATAGAATACTATGGAATTCAGAGATCTCAAGAAACAATACCAGATACTCAAACCGAAGATGGATCAAGCAGTCATGGAAGTGATGGAGAGCAGTCAATTTATCGGTGGTCCCAAAGTAAAAGAGCTTGAAGAGCGTTTGGCTTCTTATGTAGGAGTGAAGCACTGCATTACCTGTGGCAATGGTACTGATGCCCTAACAATGGTTCTTAAGGCTTGGGGCATCAAAGAAGGCGATGCGGTCTTTGTTCCTTCATTTACCTTCTTTGCTTCTGCCGAGGTCGTTTCCTTCGAAGGAGCGACTCCGGTCTTTGTCGATGTCGATCGCGATACGTTCAACATGGATGTACACAGTCTTGAAACCGCCATCAAAGCGGTCTTGAAAGAGGGCAAGCTCAAACCAAGAGCGGTGATGCCTGTAGATCTCTTTGGTCTTCCTGCCGACTATGATGCAATTCAACAGATTGCAGACAAGTATGATCTGCTTGTCTTGGAAGATGGGGCTCAAGGATTTGGGGGAACCTACAAAGGAAAAAGAGCGTGCTCTTTCGGTGATGCTGCAACAACCAGTTTCTTCCCGGCAAAGCCGCTTGGGTGTTACGGTGACGGTGGAGCCGTCTTTACCAATGATGATGAGACGGCGGCATACATTCGTTCTCTTGCTGTTCACGGTAAAGGAGAACACAAATACGACAACGTTCGCATCGGATGGAACTCTCGTTTAGATGCAATACAAGCCGCAATCCTGTTGGTAAAACTTGATGCATTTGAAGAATATGAACTGAAGGGCATAGATCAAGTGGCACAATGGTACACAGAGTTTCTCAAAGACAAAGTGAAGACTCCGATCGTTCCCGAAGGCTACACCTCAAGCTGGGCGCAGTATACGATTACCCTCAAGAGTGAAGAAGAACGTGATTTAATCATTACCAAACTAAGGGAGCAGGGAATTCCAACGATCATTTATTATCCAAAGCCTCTTCATCGACAAACTGTGTACAAGAACCATAAACTCTATGTTCCGTGCCCAGTTTCTGAAGAGCTGAGCAGAACGGTAGTGTCGTTATCATTTGATCCATATAGGTCAAAGAACCTTATAACAGGAATTGTAGATAATCTCTTTTAATATGATTGGTACAATATGGAAAAAGAAAAGATTTGTATTTTAATTACAATGGAATATCCTTTCTTGAAAGGAGAAACCTTTTTAGAATCTGAGGTCGTATATCTTGCAAATAATTTCGATTATGTTCTTGTTTTTGCACTAAATGGATTTGGTTCTCAGACTAGGGGTGTTCCTAAGAACGTGGAATGTATTGCAGTTAAAAATACGAAGGGTTTGTTGAGATATGTGAAATACGCATTTAATGGAATTATTGGGAGCGGGATTGTTCAACGAAGAGAACTATTTAAATCTCCAAATATTCTTGGTTTTCTATCTTCTTTATATGCTAGAGGAAGAGTGAACGCATCTTACAAAAAAATCCTTGCACTTCTTAATGATTCTTTGAGTAGTCATAACCCAAAGAGCATTTTATTTTATAGTTATTGGTTCATGGATCAAGCACTATTAGCCGTATTAATAAGTGATCAATTCAAAAACGCATGTGATACTAAAGTGATTTCAAGAGCACATGGGTATGACTTATATGAATATAGAAATAAGACAAATTATATTCCTTTTCGAAATTTAGTATTTAAAAAGATTGATATGGTGTATCCATGTTCAAAAGACGGTGCTAGTTATTTAAAGGCTAAATACCCCCAATATACGAATAAAATTGAAGTTGCATATTTGGGATCTGCTGATAATGGGATTCAAAAACTATCAAATAAAATTAAAGGATTTCATATTGTCTCTTGTTCAAGTTTAATTCCATTGAAGCGAAACTATCTTATAGCTGAGGCTCTTGCAATACTAAAAGAAAAAGGTATCCATGATATTCATTGGACATGTATTGGTAGTGGGCCTGAAGAATCAAGAATAATTAAAATTATTAATAATAATGATTTGAAGCAGCAGGTGTTATTAACGGGAAATCTTACTAATTCACAAGTAATGTCCAATTATAGGGAAAATTACTATGATTTATTTGTTAACGTAAGTACTGCTGAAGGACTTCCGGTCTCAATTATGGAAGCGCAATCTTTTGGTATACCTTCTATTGCGACAAATGTTGGTGGAACAAAAGAGATTGTTAGTGAAAAAACAGGAAAACTATTACCTTCAAATCTTGATTCAGCTTTATTAGCTGATACAATTTTGGAATTTTACAATATGACAATAGAACAAAAAACAGTCTTAAGAGATGCTGCTCGGAATAATTGGGAGAAAAAGTTTAACTCTGAGAGAAACTATTCTAAATGGTAGAGGTTTTTGCAAAATGAGCTTTTATCAAGGATTTGGATTCGTTAGCAGATAGTGTTTGGGTAGATGCTGAGCATCGAACCCTCCAGTAGCAGACTCTAATCGATGAACTATCGCTCATGTGACGAATTGAGAGTACGAGAAGCCCCACCCATTCCTTGATAGGCGGATTCGTCATTACTCTTTGTCCTGACTTTCGGACTTGATAAGTTAAAAATCCGTTGAAACCATTATCTGGAAGTCTGAAATGAAGATTTCTGACAGATTTGGTTTATATCTTAACTTCTTGAAAAAGTATTACTCAAACGCTCTGACACGTCATGCTGAGGTGAGTAAACCCATATAATAATTGCAAAAGGAGTCTGTTTCCTGTTGAAAATGTTGAGATGATCTGCTATAGTTTGAGTTAGATAGTATTACTCAATTTAGGCGGATCCGATGTATTTGAAAGCACTTGTCGACATCCCGGATGTAAGCGGGAAGATTGTAAGACAGAGGAAGAAGAATTCTACCTATATCTTCTATGAGTATGATCGCGTCTATGATCCAGTAAGGAAGTACA
>JAAYOV010000126.1 GCA_012520095.1 Tissierellia bacterium
GACGAGCACGAGCTGCGCAACCTGATGTACACCGCGGTACACGGGAACGATGGCCCGTTCGTGATCCGCTACCCGAAGGGTCGGGGCGAACTCAAGGAGTGGCACAACCCGCCGCGCCTGCTCCCCATTGGGAAAGGAAGAAAACTCAAGGAGGGAATCGACATCGCGCTCCTCTCCATCGGCACCATCGGCAACCGGGCGGCACGGGCCATCGCCAAGGCCGAGGAGTCGGGGCTGCGCGTGGCCCACTACGACATGGTCTTTCTCAAGCCCATCGATGAGGCATTGCTGCGGGAGGTGGCGGACCGTTTCCGGTACGTCATCACCGTGGAAGAGGGGACCAAAAAGGGAGGACTGGGCAGCGCCATGCTGGAGTTCCTCGCCGAAAACGGCTACCAAGGGGTCCAGGTGGTTCAGGTGGGCATCGACGACCGGTTCGTCACCCACGGCACCATCCGGGAGCTCCACGCGATCACCGGTATCGATGAGGCGGGTATCCTGGCAACTATTCAACGGGTAGAAAAAGCGATTAAAAAAGAAAAAGAAATTACCGAGTTCATACAACGATGAAAATTGTCATTGCCGGCGCAGGTGCCGTAGGAACGCACCTCGCGAAACTGCTCGGGCAGGAAAACCACGACATCACCCTGATGGACGAGGATAGAGAGCGTCTGTCCACTATCACGGATACTGCCGAGGTGTACACCGTGATAGGGAATTGCACCTCACCCAAAGACCTCGCGGGGGCGGGTGCCAGCAACGTCGACCTCTTTATCGGGGTCACCCCGGAAGAGTCTAAAAACATGATCTCCTGCATGTTGGCATCGAGCCTGGGCGCCAAGAAGACCCTCGCCCGTATTGATAACCACGAGTACCTGCTCCCCAAAAACAGCGCGTACTTTGAGAAACAGGGTATCGACTCCATGATTTACCCTGAGTTGATTGCCGCCAAGGAGATCGCCATGGCCATTAAATATCCCTGGACCCGGTTCATGTGGGAACTACGTGATAAAAAAGTGTACCTGGCAGGTGCCAAGGTTCGGGAAAACGCGCCCATCGTGAACCTTTACCTGAAAGAGCTGATGCAGGTGACCAAGCAGTTTCACATCGTGGCCATTAAACGAGGGGTGCACACGCTGATACCCACCGGGAAGGATCAGGTGCTGCAGAACGACATCCTCTACTTTACCACGCTGCGGCAAAACATGGGGGTACTGCCCGCGTTGCTGGGTAAAAGCTCGTTCGAGGCCAAGCGGATCATCTGCATGGGGGGCAGTCGGATTACCGAGCGCGCCATCGGGGAGCTCCCGCCAGGCATCCAGGTGAAAGTTATCGAGAGAGACAGGGAAAGGGCGGAACAGCTGGTAGAGGTGCTCCCGTCGAACGTAACGGTTTTCGTGGAAGATGCACGCAACACCGAGTTCCTCCTGCGCGAAGGCATCACCGAAACCGACGCCTTCCTCGCGCTCACCGATAACTCCGAGGCCAACATCCTGGGTTGCATCATGGCCAAGCA
>JAAYOV010000091.1 GCA_012520095.1 Tissierellia bacterium
ACCAGAAAAAGAGCTGCCGCAATCAGCAACAGCCCAAGGAGAATCAATCCTTTTTTCTTACGACTCATCCACAGCACCTCTTCTGCGAATTAGACCTATTACGATTAACAGCAGTCCTGCAAAGAGCAAGACCGGAACCGGCCACCAAAGCTGTCCGGTGCGAGGCAGGACAGGATCGGGCTCGCTTGGCAGTGGAGGAATATCATCATAGCGATTCTTCACCACAAATGTTATGCCTTCGCGAATCACTGTTACCGTATATTCTCCGGGGTCTTTTTCTACGACCGTCCATTTATAACTGTCATCTAATTCCGTCCAGGTATGTCGCCAATTATTCTCAGCGTTTAAGGTGACGGTATCATAGACCTCGCCGTCGCAGAGAAGTTGTATAATGACTTCCTCCGGGCGATTTGCTTCATGCCCCCAGTCATGCCATACCTTCAGAACCTTGCGAGTAATCGTATCGGGTTCATCCGGGTAGGAGATATGCTTGGAGTTTGCTCTCACATCATAGATGCACTGACCCGTTTCCCAAATCGGAGTCGGAAGAATGACCATAAAAGGTGAAATATCATAACGCATTCCGTCCTGAATGTGACGTTGGGCGATTACCAGGTACAATCCAGGTGTCAATTTATGCCCCTCAGATGGGAACGTTACTTTCCCCTCGGCATTAGTTACTCCTGTGTCCGCAGGAGGAATATGATCTCGAAGCACATAGCCTTCAAGAGTAGAGGAGAGTGATCGCCATGACTCCTCATCCTTTCCCTCAATATCGACATTATATTGGTTAAACAGGGGTTCGGGCGTGACTTCAAAATGCTCATCTACCGTGGCAACCAAGTAAATGTCAAACTTTGCTCCGACTAGGGGTGTCCCATCATCCTGACAGTCGATAGTCAGGCTGATATCTTTGCTCAAATCAATGCTTCCTGCCGCATATACCTGTCCCTGTGAGAACAAGCATGCGATGATGAGAACACTGATTAGAAAAGCAAAGCGTCGATTATATAATTTCATCTGAGTCACCTCCAGTTTTTTTTGGCTTCTTCGGCAGCAACAATATGATCAATAGTATCAGCAGTATGGGAAGCGCGACGACGGGAGCCACCAGCATCGGCTCAATTTGAATGGCGTCGGCCGTCACCCGAACTCTCTGTGCTTCTTCCTGATTCTCAATTCGATGTCCCCGTACCAGCAGTCGATGTGTATTGATGCCGTAAGGAGTACATGTGACTAAGGTGAATAAGTCTTTCCCTTCTTCAATCTTTAACTCATCCAGTTCATTGGGTAAAACGATCCGAATCTGATCCACTTCATAGGTCAACACTTCGTCCAATACGCGAATAATGAACGTGTCGCCTATCACCATCTTGTCTAACTCAGTGAACAGTTTTGCAGACGGAAGTCCTCTGTGGCCGGAGATTGCACAATGTGTGCCTAGTCCGCCTACCGGAAGAGATGTCCATTCAATATGACCGATGGCAATCTGCAAGACAGCTTCATCTGTGCCATGATAGATAGGCGAAGAACATTGAATGGATGGTATTTCGATATAGCCGATGATCCCGTTTCCGGAAACGTTCAAAAGACTTTGATAAGCGATTTGCTCCTCGTCAGTCATCTGAAAGTGCCAAACCTTATCTACTATCGCTTCGTTATAAGCTTGGGCGTCCGCCCATAACCGCTCATAGGTATCATCATCGATTTCAGCCACTTCTTCAGCATAGGTAGCTATCGCTCTGGATTGACGAAATGAGTTCCAATAATCACTGACAGATGGGTACAACAGTAAAGACAGCCCTACAAGAAGCATTAAAAACAACAACGCCGTTATGTATTTGCTTGCATGTTTCCTCATGCAGGGATCTCCTTACTGTTGTAAACCGGGGAGGAGGGGACCTCCCCGGTCAAAAGAAATCAACAATGTTCACACGGTGAGAATAGACTATTTTTCAACACTGCTCATACGTCTTCTGGTCACCAGAAATACGATGGCCGCAACTACCAGAGTAGAGCCGAGCACGTAGAAGATGGTCGTTCCAATGCCACCTGTTTCGGGAAGGGTGGAACCGGCATTGTTGGCGATCGTGATGGCTGCAATTCCGGTCTCTACACTACCGGTGCCGGGTGTATTGTCAGCGGTAACAGCAAGATTCGTAAGCGCAGTAGCAGGATTACCATCTGTCCAATCTTGTCCATTTGCTGTCGTAGCGGTAATCTTTACTTCAACATCGTCTGCCAATAAGTTATAGCCTGTCGGAGCTTCGATCTCACACAAGTAATAGGTGTCATCGTCCAGGCCGATTACTTTGAATAAACCATTTGCATCAGAAGTAAGTACGGAGCTTGGATCCCAAGTCTGATTCTCTCCCGGGAGAGCTACCCAGCCATCCAACTTGCCCTCAGCTGTAACTTTTGCAACCTTGTCTTTCGTTTTATTTAACAAGACAAATTTTGCATCCTTTAATTTAGTTTCGGGATTTTTGCGATCTACTTTCGTAACATCTAATTCATAGGTGAAAACGATGACTTTGTCTTCAGGTGTCTCACCTGTTACATTTTCGTCTCCGGGCTGACCCGAACCGGATTGATCCGGCTTGTTGGAGTATTCCAGATGAACCGTATTGGGGTTTCCGTCCAGACCGACCACAGCATTTTGATTTAGAACTGCAGAGTACTCAACAATGAGGTACATACCTTGAGCAATACCATTTATTACTTTGATATCGTTTGATGAAACAGTAATTATTTGTCCGGTAACGTCCACAGTAAAGCTATTTGTAACATCTGTATCAACATCAGCATCGACCTTTTTATCAGTCGATAAATATACTTTTACATCTAAATCTTCAGGAGGTGTTAATCCGGCTGATAAAGTGTCATGGAAAACATATTTATAGTGATCGTAGCGACTCATATCCGGTACTAAACCGATGAGATGGAAGGGAACTGCCTCTCCCATATCGTAATCGGCAACGTCGTTGTACCCGGTTCCATAGTTAGCATCCTGGGAATACTTGTCATCTTCCAAGACTTTTTTCTCAACAGACGGAGCATCCGTTTTGACAGTAATGGTAATGTCACCCACGACTTGTAGCAATGCGGCATTATATGCACTTCCGGTAGCAACATTTTCTGTCGTATCAACGATTAAATAGTAGCCGTCTGAGAGTGTGTTTTGACCATTTACGAGTTGAGTACCTGTAGCGGTTTTGTGTTTTTCAGCCAGCTTAGCGACTTGATTAGCCAGTCCGGTATTGGTGTTGTTTGAAGAAAGCACGTCGGCTACTTGCGCAGCATTATCACAAGTAGTAAAGAAATTTTCGTAGGTCGCATCAGCTTTAAGAGCAGCTAAGAATGCAGCACTGTTTATGCCGTCTCCCCAAACGACATTGGACAGGACGCCTCCACTATAGTCGCCGGAGAAAACCTGATAAGCCGTAAAAGAGTGATCGGCAAGAATGACTTCTGTAGGAAGGGTCACAGTTGCAGCAAAAGCAGTCGTCGCCATGCCCATAATCATGACCAGCACCAGTAATAAACTGACAGTTGTTTTGATGTGTTTCATTATTAGATTCCTTTCTTTTGTTTGAATTTGTAGAAAACCTACACATCAGTATGATGTAAAAGCTCCATTACATCGTTTTTTATATAGATACAATAGAAGGATCGCTGAGAAAATCACAAAGATTCCTCCTATGGTATACCAAGTTGTGCCGTGCCCGCCGGTCTCCGGAAGCTCATAAGCTACAGAGTTGTATACCGGCACTTCTGCGCTTCCGTTGGTGTATAGATTGGTTCCAATTAAATTGTCATATCCCGGATACTGTACTATTTCCACTTTTTGAAGCGCAGGATCGACAGTAAATACGAT